>CAYZKM010000178.1:0-8514 GCA_964478525.1 uncultured Bifidobacterium sp. | reverse complement strand
CTTGGCCCGCACCAGCTCCGCCGCGTCCGGATTGCGCTTCTGCGGCATGATCGAGCTGCCGGTGGTGAAGGCGTCCGACAGGCGGATGAACTGATAGGGTGCACTGCACCAGATCACGATTTCCTCGGCCAGGCGCGACAGGTGCATGGCCGAGATCGCCGCCGCCGACAGGAACTCCAGTGCGAAATCCCGGTCCGAGACCGCGTCCAGGCTGTTCGCGGCCGGGCGGTCGAAGCCCATGGCCGCGGCGGTCATGTGCCGGTCGATCGGGAACGACGTGCCGGCCAGCGCGGCGGCGCCAAGCGGCGAGACGTTCAGCCGCTTGCGGCAATCCGCCAGGCGACCACGGTCGCGGTCCAGCATTTCCACATACGCCAGCAGATGATGGCCGAACGTCACCGGCTGTGCGGTCTGCAGATGGGTGAAGCCCGGCATCGGATCGGCGGCGTGGGCGGCGGCTTTCCCGGCCAGGCCGAGCATGACGTCGGTGAGTTGGGCGATCAGCCCGTCGATCGCGTCGCGCACCCACATGCGGAAATCCGTTGCCACCTGGTCGTTGCGGCTGCGCGCGGTATGCAGGCGCTTCCCGGCCTCGCCGATGCTGTCGGTCAGGCGGGCCTCGATGTTCATGTGGATGTCTTCGAGCGCAGCGTCGAACGGGAAGGTGCCAGCGTCGATCTGTTGCGCAATGGCCTCTAGACCGGTGCGGATCGCGCCCTCATCTTCCTGTGTAATGAGCCCGATCCTCGCCAGCATGGCCGCGTGCGCCAGTGACCCTTTGATGTCCTGTCGCCACATCTTGCGGTCGAAACCGATCGAGGCGTTGATTTCCTGCATGATCGCCGATGGGCCGGCGGCGAAGCGGCCGCCCCACTGCATGTTGGAGGGTTCGTTGCGGCGGTCCGGCGTATCGGTCACGGAGGTGCCTTCGGTATGGGGTTGATCTCACGCAGGGCGGCCCTGTTGGGCGGCGGCACCCTAGCGGTGACGCAGTTCGCGGGCAAACCGCACGCCGCGGAATTGGCAGACCTGGCGAGCAAGCTGCGCCGGACCGACCCGCCGGTGGTGCCGCCCGAGGCGAAGTTCGTCGACGCCGACGGCCGGGAACACAACCTGGCCGAGTTCCGCGGCCGCGGCATGGTCATCAATTTCTGGGCGACATGGTGCGCGCCCTGCGTCGCCGAAATGCCCGCTCTTGCTGCGCTGTCGCTCGCGCTGGGCCCCGCCGATATCGCGGTCCTGCCGCTGTCCAGCGACCGGGGTGGCGCGTCGGTGGTCGGCCCGTGGCTGCGTGACAAGGGGATCACCGGCCTGCCGGTCCTGCTGGACCCGAAGGGCGCAATGGGGCGCGCCTGGGGTGTGCGTGGCCTGCCGACCACGGTGATCATCGACCGCACGGGGCAGGATTGCGCCCGCCTGGAAGGCTCCGCCGATTGGGGCAGCCCGGCGGCGGCGGCGCTGGTCCGCAAACTGGTCGGGGCATGATCAGCCCTGGTCGAGCGCCGCCAGCACCGTGGTCTCGGTCAGGATCTGCGGCAGCACGACGGCCGGGCGCCCGCCCGACGGGTAGAAGACGTACAACGGCACGCCGTCACGCCCGTTCTGACGCAGATAAGTGGTGATCGCAGGGTCCTGCCGCGTCCAATCCCCTTTCAGATAGGCGATCTTGCGTGTCGAGAACGCGGTCTGCACCGCGTCGGTGCTGATCGCGACGCGTTCGTTCACCAGGCAGGTGACGCACCATGCGGCGGTCATGTTGACGAAGACGGGCCGCCCCTCGGCCCGCAGGGCAGCCAGGCGGGCAGACGTGAAGGCCTCGGCCGAACCGGTGGTCTGCGCCGCCGTGGTGGCTGGCACGGTGCCGATGCCGGTCAGAATCGACAGGGTCAGCAGTACCGCCGCGCCGGCGACGGCCTGGCCGAAGCGGCGTCCGCGACCGTCGGTCGTCTGCGCCAGGCCCAGGACCCAGCCGGCGAAACCCAGCAGCACGAAGCCTGCCGCGACCGCCAGCACGCCGGTCGGGCCGGCTTCCTGGCTGACGACCCACAGCAGCCAGACCGCCGCGGCATACATCGGGAAGGCCAGCGTCTGCTTCAGCACGTCCATCCACGGACCGGGCCTTGGCGCGATACGGCCCAGGTTGGGGATCGCCGACAACAGGACATAAGGCGAGGCCAGTCCCAGCCCCATGGCCAGGAAGACGGTGATCGTGACGACCGGCGGGGCGGCGAGGCCGGCGGCAATGGCCGCGCCCATGAACGGGGCGGTGCAGGGCGTGGCCACCAGCACCGCGAGCAGGCCGGTGAAGAAGCTGCCCGCATGGCCGTGCCGAGCGGCGAGGGTGCTGCCGGTGGCGGACAGGCTGGAGCCGATCTGGAAGACGCCGGACAGGTTCAGTCCGACGGCGAACAGCAGCCAGGCCATGGCGGCGACGAAAATCGGGGACTGGAACTGAAATCCCCAACCTGCCGCGCTGCCTGCTGCCCGGGCCGCCAGCAGTGCGCCGCCCAGGGCTGCGAAGGTCGTCAGCACGCCCAGGGTATAGGACAGCGCATGAGCGGGTGCGGTGCCGTTGGCCGCACCCTTGGCCAGGCCGACGGCTTTCATCGCCAGGACCGGGAACACGCAGGGCATCAGGTTCAGGATCAGCCCGCCCAGGAACGCGAAGGCCAGCAACCGGCCCAGCGGCATCGACGCATGCGCCACCGGCGGTCCCGGTTCGGCGTGGATCGCCAGGTCGGCTTGCTGCCCCGCCGGGTCACGCACCGACAGCAGCCCGCTGAGCGGCTCGGTTGACGGAGCGCCGGCCAGTTTCAACGCAAGGGTGAAGCCACCGAACGTGACCGACAAGGGCTGCGCGGCGTCGTCCTGGATCAGGCCCGGCCTGTCGGGAATGAACCAGGCATCCGCCACGGTGGCCGGCGTCAGCTCTGGCGCGTTGACCGACAGCGTGCCATCGGAAGCGATCCGTGCCTCCCACGGCGACTGGCGGGGCGAGGCGCGGTCATGCGCAGCGAACAGTGGTGCCTGCGGCGATGGGGTGGCGGTGCCGGCGGGCAGGTCGAGCGTGAACTCGCCTTCTTCGGGGATGCAGATGTCCTTGCAGACCAGCCAGGTCGCCTTGGCGACGACGCGAAACGGGCCGTCGCCGGCGGCCGGGGTGATGACGCGCGGGAACAGGACCTCGCCGGTATAGGCATAGGTCATTAGCGGCCCTTCCTGCAGCCGCCGCGGGGTGGCCCAGGCGATCGGGCCGGCCGTCGCGCCCGGCGGCAAGGTCAGGTCGATCTCGGGCGAGGCGCCGGCATCGCCGGGATTTTTCCAATATGTGTGCCAGCCATCGGCCAGGCGAATGCGCAGCGCGACGCGAAACGGCTTGCCGGGTGCCACCGACTCCACGTCGGACACCAGGGTCACGGTCGTGCGCTTGCTGACCAGCGGCGCGCTCTCGATTGCGTGGGCGCGTGGCGTCGCCAGCACCGAGGCCATCGTCAGCAACAGGAACAGAAGGCGAATGATCACGTCGATATGTCCGCGTCAGGCCATGCCGGCGCTCTCGCGCGCCAGTTCGATCAGGACACGCATATAGCTTTCCGCGGTATCGGCCCAGGTACCGAACCCCAGGCGTTCGCGGAAGTACTCGGCCCGCAGCGCAAATTCCGAGATGTCGTCGGACTCGGCCAGCCAGTTACAGATGGCCATGTACTCCGTGTAGACCGGGCTGCCGCGCAGTTGCCGCACCCCGGCGGCCAGCAGCTCCAACTGTCGCGCGGCGCGCAGGCTTTGTTCATCGGACGGGTCGGCATCGACCTTGCGCATCCGCCACGCCGCGGCCCGTTCAAGATCGATTGCCTCGGGCAGGTCGTCGTCGTCGCCGGTCATGACCTTCCTTCTCCGCCCGCCCATCATGGCCGGTGTGTAGGGCGTTTAGATGGGGCGTTCATCTCCTTTCACGAGGGGGGTGGACCGCATCAAGCGGTGGCGGCCATCGCGGCGGTGCCGGCCAGGCCATAGACGCCGCGCTCGCCGGGCAGGGGCGCGAAGCGGCCGGTCAAGCCCAGCACGGTCTCGGCCCCGCCCAGGTACAGGACGCCATCAGGTTGCATCTGCGCGGCGATCGCTTCCAGCACGCGGGTCTTGGTCGTCTGGTCGAAATAGATCAGTACGTTGCGGCAGAACACGACGTCGAACCGGCCCAGCGGACGCAGATCGCTCAGCAGGTTCCATTCCTTGAACTGCGCCAGCGACCGCACCGATTCCGCCAGACGCCAGTTGGGCTCCTCGCGAGTGAAATACTTGACCAGCATCTGCACCGGCAGGCCGCGCTGCACCTCGAACTGCGAGTACAGGCCCTGTTTCGCCCGCGCCAGCTGCTCCCGCGCGATATCGGTCCCCAGCACCTCTGTCCGCCGGTTCCCCATCGTCAGGCGGCATTCCGACAGGATCATCGCGATGGAATACGCCTCCTGCCCCGATGACGAGGCCGCCGACCAGATGCGGATCGATGAGGACGGCGGTCGGGCCGCCAGCAGGCGCGGCAGGGCGTGGGCGCGGAAATGCTGGAACGGCTTGTCGTCGCGGAAGAAGAAGCTCTCGTTGGTCGTCATTGCCTCGACCACGTCACGCGCCACCGTCTCGGCGCCAGGCCGGCGCAGCGTGTCGGCCAGCGCGTTCAGGTCGGCCAGCTTCTCCCGCTTCAGGATTCCCGAAAGCCGGGTCTCCAGCAGATAGATCTTGTCCTGCCCGATGACCAGGCCGGACCGGGTCCGAAGCAGCCCCGCCAGGGTGTCGAAGGCGACAGCTGTCAAAGGGGCGCTCATGGGCGTTTGCTCCGCAGCAGGTCGATGAGTTTCGGGGCGATGTTGGTCAGCGGCATGATCGCGTGACACAGGCCCGCCTGCGCGATGGCGCCGGGCATGCCCCACACCACGCTGGTCGCTTCGTCCTGTGCGACCGCGGTGCCGCCGGCGTCGATGACGTATCGCGTGCCGGTCAGGCCGTCATGGCCCATGCCGGTTAGCATCGCGACCAGCACCCGCCCATCGCAGGCGTCCGACGCCGATCGCAGCATCGGATCGACCGAGGGGCGGCAGAAATTCTCGGGCGGATCGGACGACAGCCTGCATCGCAGGCCGGCCTTGTCGGACTCGATCAACAGATGATGATCGCCCGGCGCCAGATAGGCGCGCCCGGCCACCAGAGGCTCTCCGTCCCGCGCCTCGGCGCACGCCATCCCCCCCAGCTTCGTGATGTGCTCGGCCAGGATCGGGGTGAATGTCGCCGGCATGTGCTGGGTCACGATCACGGGGACGGTGGGCGCCCGGCCCAGTCCCTGGAACAGCGCGAACAGGGCCTGCGGCCCGCCGGTGGAACTGCCCACAGCCAGCAGCCTGGCCGGCAGGATGGCCGGCGCGCGGATCGCCAGGCTGGACGGCACAGCGACCACCGGCGGTGTCCGCCGGCGCAGGCGTGCCAGGCCCTTCACCTTGGCGATCAGTTCGCGCTGGAACTGCGAGTCCCCCTGGCTGCCGATCGAGGACGGTTTCGGCACATAGTCCGCCGCACCCAGGCGCAGGGCACGCAGTGCGATATCGGCGCCGCGGGTCGTCAGCGTGGATGCCATGATGATCCGCAGCCCGGGGTCGGACTGCAGCAACAGCGGCAGCGCGGCCATGCCGTCCAGCACCGGCATCTCGATGTCCAGCACCACGACATCGACGGCGGTGCGGCGGATCTCCTCGATCGCGGCGCGGCCATTCGATACTTTCGCGACCACATGGATCGCCGGATCGGCGTCCAGCATCCGGGCGATGGCGCCACGGATCGCCAGCGAATCGTCGCAGATCATCACGCGCGCGACCTGCTCCGCGGCTGGTCGCACCAGGGTCCGGGCAGGGGCGGTCATAGCAACCCTACCTGCGAGAACTTCCCGATCAGGATGTCCTCGTCGAATGGCTTCATGATGTATTCCTGCGCCCCGCTCTCGATCGCCATGGTGATGTGGGCCATGTCGTTCTCGGTCGTGCAGAACAGGACCGGCGGGCGTTCGCCGCCGAACTCCCCGCGCAGTGCGCGCAGAAAGCTGATGCCGTCCATCACCGGCATGTTCCAGTCCAGCAGCACGCAGTCCGGCAGGGCCTGGCGGCAGGCCTCCAGCGCCTGCTGGCCATCGGCGGCTTCCGAGACTTCGAAGCCATGGGTTTCCAGGATGCGGCGCGCGACCTTGCGGACCACGCGGCTGTCATCCACGACAAGGCAGGTGCGTCCCATGATCACGGCCTTTCATCCAGCATCCGAAATGTCGAGCAGCCTGCCGACGTCCAGCACCACGAGCAGGCGGCCATCCAGGCGATAGATGCCCGCACTGAACGCGGCCCATCCTTCCGACAAGGTCGACGGATTCCGCTCGAACGCGGATGCCTTCAGATTCATCACCTCGGACACCTCATCGACCAGCAGGGCGTACAGCTCACCCCCCTGCTCCGCCACGACCGACATGCGCTTCTGGCTGTCGGGCGGTGGCGACAGGTGCAGCCGCCGGCGCAGGTCGATCGCGGTGACGATGCGCCCGCGCAGGTTCAGGCTGCCGGCGATCTCGGGCGGGGCGAGGGGGATGCGGGTGATCGCCTGCTCCCCCAGTATGTCCCGCACTGCCAGGACCGGGATGCCGCACAGCTGATCGGCAACCGTCAGGGTTACGAACACCCGCTCCTCGTCGGCCGCGACATCGGGCCGTTCCAGTACATCGGTGGACATGGCGATTCCTTCTCAATCGGATCAGGCGGCGGCAGGTTCAAGCAGGCAGGTGCGAAGGCTGGGCAGCAGCAACTCGCGCTGGTTCTTCGGGACATAGTCGGTGAATCCGGCCTCGCGCCCCGCCTCCATCTGGTGCGGCTCGGTCAGCCCGGTCAGAGCGATCAGCGGCGTGTCGGCCCATGCCCCGCCGCCGCGGATCGCGCGGGCGAAAGCCAGCCCGTCCATCCCCGGCATCTCGATGTCCGAAACGATTGCGTCGAACCGCGCGCCCGCCTCGCGCATCCGCAGCGCAGCCTCGGCGCTGCCGGCAGTCACCACCTTGTATCCGGCAGCACTCAGGGTCGGGACCAGCAACTGGCGGAAGAAGTCGTTGTCCTCGACGATCAGCAGCCGCCTGCCCTGGAAGCCCCGCGCGGTGGAACTGCCCGAAAACCAGTCCTGCCCCGCCTGCGCCAGCCAATACGCGGTGTCCAACACATCGGTCGCCTGCCCGGCGATCACCGCCGTGCCCAGCAGGCCCGGGCGGGCGGCCGACAGTTCGATATCCAGCCGGTCCTCGACCACATCGACGATCTCGTCCACCATCAGGCCCATCGCCCACTCGCTATCGGCGAACACCAGCAAGGGCTGACGGTCCCGCTCGGTCGGCATGTCGCCCGACATCGAGATCAGCGGCATCAGCTTGCCGCGATACTGCGTGACGGCCGCGCCGCACGATGTCTCGATCCGTTCGCGCGGGATGTCCTCCAGCCGAGCCACCAGGCCGAGGGGGACCGCCATTTTCTGCTGGCCGCCGGCGCGAAACAGCAGCATCGCGGTGCGGTTGGTAGAGGTCTGGACATCGACCTGGCTGGACACCGCCGTCTTGCTGTCGCTGCTGGATGCGACGCCGGTGGCACGCGCGATGCCGTTCGGGTCCAGGATCATGATGACCGAGCCGTCGCCCAGGATCGTGTTGCCGCTGAACATCGTGACGTGGCGCAGAATCGGGGCCACCGGCTTGACCACGATCTCCTCGGTGTCGAACACGCGGTCGACGATGATGCCCAGCAGGCTGGCACCGACCTGCGTGACGACGATATAGGCGCCGTTGCCGTCGCTGCCTTCCACGCCCAGGCTCAGCAGCCCGTTCAGGCTGACCAGCGGCAGCAGCCGGTCGCGCAGGCGCAGCACTGGCGTGTCGTTGATGCGCTCGATCACGCTTTCGGTGCCGTCGCGCCGATCTTCGTCCCGCAACGACGGTTCGCGGTTGGCGTGCACCAGTTCCACGACGCTCAGTTGCGGGATCGCGAAGCGTTCGCCCCCGGCTTCCACGATCAGCGCCGACACGATCGCCAGCGTCAGCGGAATCTTGATGGTGAAGACGGTGCCTTCGCCCGCGACGCTCTTGAGGTCGATGGTGCCGCCGATCTTCTCGATGTTGGTCTTCACCACATCCATGCCGACGCCGCGTCCTGATACCGCCGAGATCTGTGCGGCGGTCGAGAACCCGGCGCGAAAGATGAAGCGCTGGATCTGCGTGTCGCTCATGCCGGCCAGTTCGGCCTCGGTTGCCAGGCCGTTCGCGATCGCCTTGGCGCGGATGCGGTCCACCGGCAGGCCGCGCCCGTCGTCGGACACTTCCAAGATGATGTGCCCGCCTTCATGGAACGCATTCAGCGTGATCCGCCCGGTTTCCGGCTTCCCGGCCGCCCGGCGTTGGTCGGGTGGTTCCAGGCCGTGGTCGCCGCTGTTGCGCACCATGTGCGTCAGCGGGTC
>CAYZKM010000177.1:0-8536 GCA_964478525.1 uncultured Bifidobacterium sp. | reverse complement strand
GTCTGATCAGCACCGTTATCTCGAGCATCGGCGGCGGCGCCGCCGTGATCGAGCACTTCGGGCTACAGCACTGGGTGAACGCGCCAAGCGGTCTCTGCGCCATGGGCGGGCTGATCTTCGCCTGTGGGCTGCCGGGTTGGGCCGTCGTGCGGTGGGTGTTCAACTTCATCGATAGGAACCGCGATGCGTCGATCGATCAGATTGCGCGCGATGTGAAGGACATCCTGTGAGGTACTGCCTCGGACGGATAACTCTCCAGGTATGCAGCACTGGCACGATCGTGCCGGATCTCCTGGCGTCACCGGCTATCGCGGCACGCTACACTCCGATATCACCATGGAACCATCGGGCACGAGATCGGAGCCTCAAGAGCGCGAGCCTGCCCGTCGGCGCCGTTCACAGTGATTTCCAAGCGGGCTCGGCTCCGATGAAGGCATTCACAGCCGGGATGGTCCGCGATCGCGGAGGCCCGCATGGCGTGACGTCAAGGTGCCTCCGCCCTCCGGCTCAGAGCATACCGATCAGGCTGTGCCCTGTGATCCGCGCCGCATGAGAAGGGCCGGTGGAACGGCGAGTAGAAATCCCAACGCGGAGACGAGAAAGCCATCCCGGTATCCCATCATACTGGCCTGCGCCGCAACAATCCGGCCAAGAAAATAAAGCGCGTAGCCGAGGCGAGGCCCTTCCGCCAGGCCCACACTCTCCGAACCAAATCCCGGGGCGATGCCGCCTTCTGGCATGCCCGCCTGAGTCAGGGTATGACCAAGTAGTTGACGCAACATCTCAGCCGTCGCGACGTTGGCGGGGGCTTGTGAGGCGGCGAAAGTGTCCGCGTAAAGCTGTATTCGTTGGTCCACCGCCACCGCGAGCAAGGACGTTCCGATCGCTCCGCCAAATTGGCGGATGAAATTCAATGCTCCTGATCCCTGGCCAAGCAGGGACTGTGGCAGTGCGCTGAGAGCCCCGGCGTTCAGACTGGGCATGATCAGGGCTAGGCCGACACGGCCGAGCATGATCCACACGGCGACCGTCCAAAAAGGCGTATTGGTGTCAAGAGCCGACATCAGCCAGGATGAACTCGCGAATATCGCGAGACCGGTCACTATCATGGTGAACGCCGGCAAACGGTCCGTCAGCCGGCCGGCGAGCGGAAACACCACCGTCAGGAGCAGGCCAGCCGGCATCAGGACAAGACCCGATCGGGTTGGCGTGAATCCCTGGATGGTTTGCACGAAAAGTGGAATAAGATATGTCGACCCGTAGATACCCGCGCCGAAGACGATGGCCACGATCGACGCGCCGGTGAAACTCCGATTCTGAAAAAGTGAGAGGTTGAGTATGGGGGCTTTGACCCGCATCTCCCACCAAAGAAAACCGATGCCCGCCAGACCCGCCACCGTGAGGTAAGTCAGGATGAAATTCGAAATCCACCCGTGTCGTTGGCCATTCGATAATGCCGTCAGCAAGGCAAACAACAGGACCAACACCAGGCCGAAGCCTGTCCAGTCGAAGGGACGGCGGGGACCTTCCGTGGTCCGGCCGGGCATGAACATCAAGGCGAGGAAGACGCCGCCCGCGCAAAACGGCACTACCAGGAAGAATACGTAACGCCAACTGAAATTATCGACCATGAGACCGCCAATCGTGGGGCCGAGCGCGGGAGCGAGTACCACCCCGATGCCATAGATCCCCATGGCCGTCCCCCGCCTGGCCGGTGGAAAGACCTGGAAAATCACCACCATCGCGAGAGGTTGCAGAACGCCGGCGGCGGCTCCTTGTATCACACGCGCGAGGATGAGCATCGGTTCTACCGGAGCCACCCCGCCGAGGACCGAGGCGGCAATGAACAGCAACAGCGCGCCGACGAATGTGGCCCGCTGGCCGAAGCTGTCGATCAGCCAGGCGTTCAGCAGCATCGTACCGGTCATCGCTGCCAGGAACCCGGTGGAAATGAGTTGCGCTTTATCCTGACCCATTCCGAAGGTGCCCATGATATCCGGCAACGCGACATTCACGATGGTGGAACTGAGCACCGTGGTTATGGTACCCATCATGGCGGTAAACGTGACGTACCAACGGTAATTCGGCCCCCACCGCGCGAACAGTTCCCGGACTGGACCCGGCAGAGCGGAAATCTCACTCATCCGCTTTGGCCTCCACCTCAACCATCATGCCCGGGCGCAGCCGCCCTTCGTGCTGCTCCACCATGATGCGCACCGGCAGGCGTTGGGCGATCTTTGTGAAACTGCCGCTCGGGTTCGGGTTCGGTAACAGGGCGAACTCGCTGGTCGCGGCTTGGCCCACATGCTCTACCGTGCCATCGAGGATGAGGCCCGGATAGGCGTCAACGGTAACCGTGACCCGCGTGCCGCGCCGGAAGAAACGGATGTCCGTCTCTTTCACATTGGCATCCACGCGAATCCGGTTGGGATCATGTATCATCAGCACCCGCTGTCCGGGGGTAACGTACTCACCCGGGTCCACGAAGACACGATCCACCACACCATCGAAGGGCATGGTCAGTGTGCGGTCAGCAAGGTCGAGGCCGGCCCGGTCGCGCTGCATGCGAAGTCCGCGCTCTTCCTCGATAACGATATCGATCTGACGTTGTAGCACGACGATCTGTTTGCGCGCCGCGACCGACTCCGCGAGACTGGCTTGAGCGTCCGCCACCTCCGACCGACGGCCGAGGGCAAGCTGACGTGCACTTTCCAGCACGGCCATCGTCTGATCCAGGCGCGCGGGCGTGCCAGCTCCCGCGTCCTTCAGCAAACGCGCGCGTGCATATTCGGTCTGAGCCAGGTTCAATTGCGCCTCGGCACCGGCCAATGCCGCTTCGGCCGCCGCGATGCGCGCCCGCCGGGCTTCAGACTGACTTGCCGTTTGACGGTCGATCATCGAGATACGTGCCATGATTTCGTCACGCCTCGCCGCGGCGGCGGTCAGCTGGGCTTCGACTTCATGCAGTTGCAGCGTCGCGGAGCGGTTATCCACCCGCAGCAGAAGCTCGCCGCGGCGAACGGTTGCTCCCTCAGTGACCCCGACAGCATCGATCCAACCGGGAACACGGCTGCTCAGCACAACCATGTCGGCCGCGATTCGAGCATCCTCGACCAAAACATGTGTAAAACGGTAGTGGAGCCAATTGCCGGAGATCATCGCCAGTAGACCGGCGATGACGACGAGGACAACGCGGCCGAGATCGCGCCGCGCAATCCTCCGCGGCCATCGAGACCGCTTGGGCATCGCGTCGTGGTGCAAACTCGGCTGTTCCATATCCATCGTTGTTTTCCGCCCCCTCAGGCCGCGGTTCCACGGAGAGGTTCTTGGCGACTCAGCCAGAGACCTCCTGGCGAGAGATGAAGCTCGGGTCCGCAATGACCGCCGGGATCTCGGCGCGTACTGCCGCGGCGATTCCTAGGATGATCCCTAGGACAACGGAGGCTGTTCTGGGTCAATCCTTTGGTCTTCGCCCGGCACGAGAGGTAGCGCGGATACGGTGCTAGCGCCAGGCGTTCTGGGGTGGGCGCTTCGGCCATCTCGCGGTGACTGCGCAGACGGCTCGGCAAACCGACTCGACTGCGGCCCGCTCTACCCGGCAATGCCGTTTCGCAATAGCCGTCCGGGAAGTTTCGCACCCTGGCCAAACACGTCTACACCATTGCGCCGAATCAGAGCGCCATTGACAACCACCGCACTAATGCCGTGCGCGTCGGATATCAGCCGATCCTCGCCTCCGGGCAGGTCGTTCACCCTCCGCAAAGGACCGGCGCCGACGGTCTCCCGGTCGAAAACGACGATATCGGCGGGCAACCCGACAGCGAGGCGCCCGCGGTCCTTGATGCCGAAGACCTCGGCGGGGCGGGAGGTCAGCATCCGCACCGCTTCCTCCAGCGGCAACACGTTCTTCTCCCGCACCCAATGTCCAAGCATATGCGTGGCGAAGCACGCATCACAGAGCTGGCTCGCATGCGCGCCGGCATCCGACAGCCCGACGACCGTCGTCGGATCGCGCAGCAACAGGGCCACCTCGTCTTCGTCCGCGTTTGCCACGGGCACGCGGAATCGGGCCCGCAGGTCGGTCTGCAACGAAAGATCGAGCGCGAGGTCGACCGTGTTGGTGCCGTATTCCCGCGCGACATCCATCAGCCTTCGCTCGTCCAGGGACGGATCGGAAGGGCAGTGCGCGATGATCGCGTTTTCCCAGGATGCGAGCCGTGGCCCGCGCAGCGCCTGACGGAACTGCTCGCGGAACGAAGCGTCGGCGTACAGCGCGCGCCGGCCCGCGTGGTCCGCCTTGTTGACAGGCGCGAAAACCGGCATGTTCTGGAAAAGGAATGGTTGGTCGAAGCGGAACTCGAAATTCAATGGCCGGCCACTGACCTGCGGGAATACCGCATGGCCGGATGCCTGCAATTCAGCCGACCGTGCCAACTGTTCGGCAACCGATCCGACGTTCAGCACCCCGCCGCCACCCAGTAGGGCCGTCCAGCTCACATGGCGGCCGGTTCGCCGGTTGAGTTCGGCGAACTCGTCAAACGACAGCTCCTTGCCGACAGTCGCCTGGATGACACCCGTTCCGGCCTCGCCAAGAGCGCTGGCGATTTCCAGAATCTCATCAAATTCCGCAAGCCTGCTGGGCACGGGACGGCCTTCATAACCAACATGGGTCCGCGATTTCGAGGTCGCGAAGCCAAGCGCGCCCGCTTCGACCGCTTCGCGCATGATGTTTTTCATGACGGCCGCTTCGTCCCGGCGCGCCGCCCGTTCCGTTGCTTCCTGTCCCATAACCGACAGGCGCAAGGGCGTATGTCCCAGAAGAACCGCCACGTTGATCAGCGTTCCTCGCCGTTCGATGATGTCGAGATATTGCGGGAAACTTTCGAACCCCCAGTCCTCGCCAAGACCGGCTTCCAGAGCCCTGACGCTCATGCCCTCGACATTCTCCAGCGTCCGCAGGATCAGCCCGCGATGCTCGCGGCGCGTCGGCGCGATGCCGAAACCGCAATTGCCGATCACGACCGTGGTCACCCCGTGCCATGGCGAAATCGTGAGCCTGTCGTCCCAAAGAAGCTGCGCATCGTAGTGGGTATGGATGTCGACGACACCAGGGGCCACGACCTGACCTTTGGCGTCCACCACGGTTCTCGCTTCTCCGGGCGCCGCGCCCAGAGCGACAATCTTACCGTCCCGGATACCGGCATCGCCGGCGTAACCCGGCGCGCCCGTTCCGTCGACAATGAAGCCATTGGTGATTTTCAGGTCATACTGCATGGAACCCGCCCCTCGATGCCGCCGCCCGCCGCGTTGAAAGAACGGCATCCGGCGCGGCCGCGCCGGATGCCGGCCGGACTCTAAACGGCGATCTTATAAAGTTCCGCCAGATTGTCGTGGCATATCCAGTCCCGCTCTTCCGCGGTCAGGTTCCTGGTCTGCTCGTCCAGCAGTTCCCGTGAGAGCGGCCAGGTCGAGTCCGAATGCGGAAAATCGTTCGCCCACATCAGGCGCCGGACATTGCACATGTCCTTCATCTGGAACGCGACAATATCGTCCTGGAACGTGACGTAGATGTTGTCGCGGAAGTATTCGCTGGGCAGCCGCTTCAGCGGCGGCGCTTTCATCCAGTAACGGTGCCGCTTGTAGGCGTGGTCCATGCGATACATGTAATGCGGCACCCAACCGGCGTCCGCCTCGACACAGACAACCTTCAGATCGGGATGCCGGTCGAACACGCCGCCGAAGATGAACGTGCCCATCACATCCTGGCAACCCCGGATGATCGTCAGGAAGCCATTGATCTTCGGACCGCGGATCGGCACTCGCAGATGATCCGAGTTACCCGTCAGGATGTGGAACGAAAGCGGCATGTCGCATTCGACCGCCGCGGCGAAGACGCGGTCGTAAACCGGGGAGTTATAGTCTTCCACGCCCGGGTTGCCCGGCATCATCACACCGCGGAAGCCCATTTCCCTGGCCTGCCTGATTTCACGCTCACCGTCCTCGGGCGTGCGCATCGAGACCTGAGCCAGACCGTAAAGACGCGTCGGGGCCTCGGCGCAATATTCCTGCAGCCAGCGGTTATAGGCCTCGAAGCACGCCTTCTTGAAGTCGAAGTCTGGATGATTGCACAGCATCATGCCGACCGTCGGGTAGATCATTTCGGCGGCGACGCCGTCCTTGTCCTGGTCGGCGGCGCGCAGCTTCGAATCCCAGCCGCTGCGCCATAAATCCTTGAAGGACGCGCCATATGCCGAAAGATCCTTCGGATCCTTCCCCGCCGCGGCCACGAGCCCCATCGGGATGGGACTGTCGAGGCCCTCGATGATATAAACGTCGCCGCGCCCTTCGACGTATTTCATGTACGGCGCCCGGTCGCGAAATTTCGGGTCGATATAATCGCTGTAGCAATTCGGGGGTTCCGTGATGTGGGAATCCGCAGAAATCGGCGTTTTTGGCATGTCTCTATCTCCCTACAAGATTATCATCCTTCCGATCGGCCTCCGTGGCGATGTTGGCCGCGAAGGCTGGGACGCGTCGCTGCCCCGCGGTGACGGCTGGCCGCGCCCGGACACCAGAACGCAGCCGTTCCGGCGCCTGGCTGACCAGCCGTCGTTACCTCATGACATTGCGACCCGTTGATGCGCCGGAACCTCCAACTTGAACAGTCTCGCCGCGTTCAGGCCCAGTACCCGGGCGCGGTGGGCTTCGTTCAGCTTCGGCATTGTCCGCTCGATCGCCTCGGCCGAGTGCGGCCAGGTGCCTTCGTGGTGCGGATAGTCGTTCGCCCACATGAAGCTGCCTTCCAGATTCCATTCCGCCATCAGGGCCAGACCGGCCGGATCCTCCTGGAAACTGGCGAAGCCTTGCGCCCGGTAATAGTCACTGGGCAAACCCTGTAGCTTCGGGCGCACCCACATGTGGTGCTTGCGATACGCCTCATCCATGGCGTCCAGCAACCAGGGCACCCAGCCGATACCCGCTTCAATCGTCGCGAAGCGCAGCCCTTTGAACCGTTCCAGCACACCCGACGCGCACAGGTTCGCTACCGGCTCGATGGTCGGCGACAATGAATGCGTCACGTAGTTGATGATCGCGCCGCCATTGCCTCGCGATGCCCGCGGATCGCGCCCGGTCGAAACATGGAAGGTGATCGGCAGATCGCATTCCTCGATCAACCGCCACATCGGATCGAAGTGCGGCAAATTGTAGTTGACATGGTCCACGTCGTGCGCGCCCCAGACCGGCTTGCAGGGCAGCGTCAAGGCACGATAACCCACCTTCGCGACGCGCTCGATTTCCTTCATCGCGCCGTCGAGATCGCCCGTGGCGATCGCCGCGACCGGAAGCATGCTATCGGGATGCGGTCCGAACTGCTCCCACGCCCACTCATTCCAGACCCGGCACTGCGCCTGCGAGAAGACCGGGTCCGGCGTCGCCCACATCGCCAGGCCCTTGTTAGGAAAAATGATTTCCACATCGACGCCGTCGCCGCGATTGTCGCGAATGCGATCCTGCACGTCGGCGCCGGATTGCGACCGCAGCCAGTCCTCGCCCTCGAAGCTCATGACACGGACGCGATCCGGGCGGTAGCCCTCGCAATAGCGCCACTGCACCCCTTTTTCGTCGGTGACGATGCGTGGCGCGCGATCTCGGTACTCCGCGGGAAGCCGTGTGGCCCACAGGTTCGCGGGCTCGTTGGCATGGCTGTCCGTGGAAACCATGAAGTATTTCTTCGGATCGCCGGCCCGCGCGGTGCGTTGCCACCCGGCGTGGCCCGGGGTTTCCAGACGCCACAGATTCGGCGCGTTGATTTCGACTGCCTGACTCACCTGGACTTCTCCTTCGTTGCTGGGCATCCTGGAAGCGGCCGCTCCAGAACCATGCGGAAGATCGCGACGCGGCCGCGTCCCGCTTTCGTCATTTCAAGCCATCCGGGGACGTCTTTGGCGTTCCGCGGTCACCACGGCCCGGAGCGGGAAACTTCGGCACCGGCAGGCCGCGCCGCCACCTTGGCGGACGCGCCACTCGGGCGTCAGCATAAACCCGCGCCTTTGCCGGAGAGTTCATGTCCCGAAGGCAACCCCAATCATCCATCCGATGGGCTGCTTATAAGTGCTATGCCATCAATTGTAAAATCATTTATCGTGGTGCCAACCGATGGGGAGGCTCAAAGAAGGGCCTCGACGCTGTCCGGCCGGAAACCGCGGCGTGGCGGCCGCCACGCCGGGAGAATCGGGAGCGTCCCGGATCGCGGGCGGTTCCGGCGACATCGCCGGGCTGGCCGACGTCGAGGTATTTCGATGGACAAGGTCCTCGGCCTCTGGCCAAATTGATTGGCATGCCATATATGATCATCCCATGAGCCGCGCCAATGACCATCCCCGTATGCGCGAAAGCTTCGGAAGCCTGATCGCTTATGTCACTCGGCAATGGCGCCGGACGCTGGACCGCCGCCTGCAGCCCTTTGGTCTGACCGAAGCCACTTGGCTTCCTCTGATTTACGTCGCCCGTGCGGCGGCACCGATGCGACAGAAAG
>CAYZKM010000176.1:0-8537 GCA_964478525.1 uncultured Bifidobacterium sp. | reverse complement strand
GGTGATGACCAGATGGGTGATGATCAGCGGCGTCAGCGTGCCGATCATCCCCAGCCACTGGAACAGCAGGAACAGCGGGATCAGATAGGACAGGCCAGGCGTGACGCGGGCGATCAGGATCAGCGCCGCCGCCTTGGTGGCTTTGGTCTTGGCGATGCCATAGCCGGCCGGCACCCCGAACAGCAATGCGAGGCCGGTCGCCGAGAACGAGACGATGACCGAGTTGATCGTATAGGTCAGGAAGTCGTTCTTCTCGAACACGTCGACGAAGTTGGCCAGCGTGGGCGGGTTCGGGATGAACACGGGCGGATAGGCGGTGTTGTCCAGCTCGTTCTTCAGCGCCAGCGACGCCATCCACAGGAAGAACAGGATCGCCGGCGACACCAGCACGATGACCGAAAAATACAGGCCCGCGCGCCCCAGCAGGCGGCGGAGGCGGTGGCGGTTCATCGCAGGTCCTCCCGCTGGCGTACGTTCAGCAGCAGCATGCTGATCAGCAGGATCAGCACGAAGAAGAACACCACGATGGCCGACCCGTAGCCCAGATCGTAATAGGCGAAGGCGGTCTGGTACAGCAGGATGTTCAGCGTCTCGCTGGAGGTGCCGGGCCCGCCGAGTGTAATGACATAGATCGTATCGAACGTCTTCAGCGCGTCGATCAGCCGGATCACGGTCGCGACCATGATGAACGGCCAGACCAGCGGCAGGGTGATGTGGCGGAACATCTGCCAGGCGGATGCACCGTCCAGGATCGCGGCTTCGTACGGGTCCTGCGGCAGCGAGGCGATGCCGCCCAGCACGATCAGCATGACCAGCGGCGTCCATTGCCAGGTTTCCACCATGACCAGGGTCGGGATGACGGTGGCGCTGTCATAGACCCAGGTCGACGGCGGCAGGCCCATCGAGGTGAGCAGGTAGTTCAGCACGCCAAGCTGCGGGTGGAACATCATGGTCCACACCAGGGCGATGGCGACGGGCGTGGCCATCATCGGCAGCACGAAGACGGTGCGGGCGAACCCGCGCAGCTTGAAATTGGTCGAGAAGCAGACCGCCGCCCACACGCCCAGCACCAACGGCCCAGCCACCGAGGCCAGGGTGAACCACAGCGTGCGGATGATGGCGAGCTGGAACCGCTGGTCCGTCAGCATCTTGGTATAGTTCGCCAGGCCCACGAACGGGGTGTCGCCCGTGACCTTCCAGTCGTGCACGGACATGAACAGCGTGAACAGCCAGGGAAACAGGATCACCGCCAGCACGATGGCCGCGGCGGGGACGGCGAACACCCAGTACCGGCGGGCATAGGCCTTGCCGGTGCTCGGCCGTGCGAGGGGGAGTGTGGACGCGGTGGTCGTGGTCATCCGTCAGCCTGCTCCGTGGGGCCGCGCGGGGTCGGGCCCGCGCGTTGGCCGGCTTATAGGGCGGCGGACCGGGGCGGGGAAGGCGAGGATTTGCGCGGCCACGAAATGGGGGACGCTCTTACTGCGCGGTGATCAGGGCCACCAAGCGATGGAGTGCCTCGGCCACTCCCGGTTCAGCCAGGTAATCCTGGCGCACGACGGCCACGCTGCGGTTCCTGGGATCGAAAATCGTCCCGCCAAGGGTGTGATCGCGGTACCGGGTCCGGATCTGGTCCAGGATCAGGCGCAATGGATAGGCATGGTCGGAGATGTCGATCGTATCGAGGTGGCGTTGCATCGCCTCATGGATAAGACGTGCCTCGTCGGTATCCTTCACGCGATCGAGCGCATTGAAGGCAACCATCGTGGTCTCGCGCCCTTGCCGCCGCAGGATGGCATTTGCGGCGCGCATCCACTCGGCCGTCAGGTGGTCGATGGATTCATGGATGCGGTCCTGCTGCGTCACCAGCAGCTCCCGCCAGTCCAGGAAATTCCGGTAGAAATGGTCAACCAGATTGCCATTCTGCGCAATGAGATTGGAATAGGAACAAACGCTGACGGCATCGATTCCGAATACGGATGCATAGACATCGAGCGTCAATGCGAAATTGGCCGCATTCAGGCTGTCGGCGTTTGCCAGGATCGGGTTGTAGTACTCAAGCAACGTGTCCGCCAAGCCTTCCTTGACTGCCTGCTTCCATTGGGACGGCACCCAGTCACTGATGCGGCGGGCATAGAACACGAACTCATAGTCGGCGTCTCCCAGATGTTCGCGAAAGAACCGCCATCCCTTCTCCTGCACGAGGTTGAAGGCCTCACACGAAAATACAATTGTATGGCAGTCGGTCGTCGCAATCTCGCTCAGGATTCGTGCCAGGTCAGCCGAGGGTTCCCGCAAGCCGTACATCAGTTCCTGATGCATGAATGGCTGCGTCAGGGTCCACCAGTGCATCGGGTAAAGAATGCCGCGCTTTCTCAAGGCCGGAGCATGGTCTGTCAGCGCCGCCTGGATGGATTTGGTGCCGGTTTTGGGCGGGCCCACATGCACCACGACATGCCTGCTGCCTGAACGCCTCGGTGTCGGGATCGTCTTTTCCTGTACTTGCCCGTTCACCACGGTCAGGTTGAGTGCACCGGGGTTGATCAGATGGCCTTCACCGACAACGCGTGCCTCGACCACATGATCTCTCGAAGGTTCCATGGGGGTCAGCGTGACATCGAAAGCCTTCCTGCCATCACCCATGCCGGCCGCTGCCAGGTCAGCCCTGAGCTTATCCGCCGGAACGCGGGCGACCTGCAGCCCGTCAATGAAGATGTCAATCTCCAGGATGCGCGATGTGTCGTTCAAGTCGCTGGCCCAGCCTGCAATCCGCGAGAGATCAGCCAAGTCGATCCTGCCACCAATCATGATACTGCCAAAAATGTTAACTTGAGAGATCACCTCGCAGCAGACGAGGTGACTGATTTATAGCCGAATGTCCGGAACGAAGATACCGCCGGCCGCATGCGCAGAGGTCGCGAAGATGCCCTGAATCACGCGATGAAATAATGGCGCAGGGCGGGCCGATGCGCGGTGCGAACCAGGCGGACGCTATCGCTTCAGCCACGCGGCCTCGTCACCGCCCAGCCGCGGTGTCGGCAGCGCCCAGCGGCACGGGGTTTCCGACATGCGCAGCACCGGCCCCAGCGTCAGCAGGTCGCCATAGGTGCTGTCCTCCTGCACATACAGCGCGTCGAGTTCCTCGTTCGTCAGCTGTTCCGGCGCGTCATCGAAGCCGTCGACCAGCCCCTGCCGCTGATAGAACATCGCCGACTGGCACAACGAAACCTGCACGTGATAGCTGCCGCCCTCACGCGCGCGCCGTCCCAGGGCCAGCATCGTGCCATAGGCGGCCAGGTACCCGGTCACGTAGTCGCACATCGGCGCCGGCGCCAGCTTCGGCTGCCCCGCGCCCGTCATTGTCCCATGCGTCAGGGCGATGCCGGTCACCGATTGTGCCACCTGTTCCCACCCCGCGCGTCCGGCGAACGGCCCCCCCGAGCCGAAGCAGTTGATCGACACCGAGACCATGCCCGGGCGCAGCCGCGCGAGCGCGTCCGGTCCGAAGCCGTGATCGGCCAGGCGCCCGGGGCGGAAGCCGTTGATGAACACATCGGCCTCGGCGGCCAGCGCGGTCAGGCGGTCCTTGTCCGCGGGCTGGCGCAGGTCCAGGAAGCAGCTGCGCTTGCCGTGACTCAGGTCACGTACGAACTCCGGCACCTGCGGCAGGTCCGGCGCAGCCACCATCAGCACATCCGCCCCATGCTCGGCCAGCGTCCGCGCCGAGGTCGGGCCGGCCAGGATGCGCGTCAGGTCCAGCACGCGAATGCCCGACAAGGGACGGTCGCCCGCCGGCAGGGGCTCGGGCCTGCCGTCCCCGACCCGCGTGATCTCGACAACCGGGCGGGTGGCCAGATAGGCCCCCTGCGGATGCGCCAGCCATTCGTCCCGCGAACGGACCTTGCCGCCGCAGGCGCGGGCGTCGGCGATGGCGGTTTCCAACGCGTCGGACTGCCACCGCCCAACCGAGCCGCGCACGGCGGCGGGCGTGCTTTCGCAGGCCAGCACGTCCAGCACGCGGCGTTCCAGGTGCGGCAGGTTGAAATGCGGCAGGAACCATCGCCCGTCCGCCGTCGGCCAGGGCTGCGTGATCGTGAACATATGCGCCATGTTGGCGCCCATCGGGATCGGCCGGTACTCCCCGTCCGTCTCCCGCCGCCTGGTGTAGTTCACCACGTGCAGCGACGCCGCCGCCTCGGGCACCGCGATGCCGACGGCCTGCCGCCGCCCGGTCCGCAGCTCCCACAGGTCGCTGGCCGCGACACCGCCGGCCGCCAGCACGGCGGCCACGGTGTCACCGATGCGGAACGGGGTGCGGAAAAACGGATCGGACCCGGTGATCGAGACCTCGCCCGCCGCCGGCGCGGGCAGGCCGCGGATGTCCATCAGTTCCGAGAACGCATCCGCCCGGCCGGTCTGGTTCATGTCCATGTCCATCCTCCTCAGCCGCGGTGCCGCTTCGCTTCCGCCAGAACCTCCTTGGCCAGGGGCAGCATCGCGTAATCCACCATCGCGCCCTGGTAGCTGACCGCGCCGAGACCGGCTTTCTCGGCCGCCTCGAACGCCGCCAGCAGGCCCTCGAAATACGCGACCTCCTCCGCCGTCGGGCGGAACACGTCGTTGGCGATCTTCACATGGGTCGGATGCATCACGGATACGCCGGTATATCCCAGGTCGCGCGCCCGCCGGATCAGCCGCTCCACCGCGGCCAGGTCATCCTGCGACGTCCCGAAAATCCCCGCCAACGGATACATCGCCCCGCCCGCCCGGCTGTCCAGCACCAGCTTGGATGCGAGATACAGCTGCTCGATCCCCTCCGACGTCGCGCGGAACCCGAAGGCGCGGGCGAAATCGCCCGATACCGGGCCACTCAGCGCGCCGTGGATGCCGCGCACCCGCCGGCTCGCCTTCGCCAGGTCGCAGGCGGCGTGCATGCCCTCGGCGGTTTCCGGCAGCGGCAGGATGCCAACCGAGCCATGCTCGACCCCGGCGCGTCCTTCGTAATAGCTCAGCATGTCGGCCAGGGTCCGGACCTCGGCGGGCGAGGCGACCTTGGGCAGCATGATCGCCGTCAGCCCGTCGCACACCGCCGCCGCGACTTCCGCCGCGCTGCCGTCGTACAGCGGCTGGATGCGCACGAACGCGCCCACGCCGGCCGCCTTCAGCTCGGCGATCTCCTCTTTCAGATAAGCCATCGCCTGTGGCTTGAACTGCGGTGGGACCGAATCCTCGATATCCAGCACGGCAGCACCGGGAGAGACGCGGATCGCCTTGCCGACCCAGTCGCGGCGATGGGCGGGCACGAACAGCGCGGAACGGATGGGCCACATGGCGACGAATTCTCCCAGGTCTGGTCGCCCGCAGTGTGGGGAACGACCGGAACCGAGGCAACCGCCGCCGGGCGAAGGGCTTCTATGCCGCCGGCGGGGCGTCGCGTTCCAGCCAGTCGCCATAGTCGTCGCGCAAGCGGGTCTTCAGCACCTTGCCGGTCGCGGTATGCGGGAAGGCATCGACCACCACGACATCGTCGGGCAGCCACCATTTCGCGACCTTGCCCGACAGGAAGTCCAGCATCTCCTGCCGCGTGACGGTCGCGTCGGGCTTGCATTGCACCAGCAGCAAGGGGCGTTCCTGCCAGCGCGGATGGCGCGCGGCGATCACCGCCGCCTCCTGCACCGCGGGATGGGCGACCGCGAGGTTCTCCAGCTCGATCGAGCTGATCCATTCGCCGCCGGACTTCACCACGTCCTTCGCGCGGTCGGTGATCTGGATATAGCCCTCGGCATCCATGGTGCCGACATCGCCGGTGCCGAACCAGCCATCCTCGTCGACCGCCTGCCCGCCATCGCCCTTGAAGTAGCCGGACAGCACCCACGGCCCGCGCGCCTGGAACAGCCCCACGCTGGTGCCGTCGCGCGGCAATTCCTGCCCGTCATCGCCGACGACCCGCATCTCCACCCCATAGATCGCGCGGCCCTGCTTCAGCTGCACCGCCATCAAGGCCTCGGGGTCCAGGCCGGCGTGCCGCGGCAGGGGTGTGCCGATCGTGCCCAGCGGACTGAGCTCGGTCATGCCCCAGGCGTGGATCGTGTCGCAATTGAAATAGGTGCGCACCTTCTCGATCAGCACCCGGGGCACCGCCGTCCCGCCCGACAGCAGCCGTGTCAGCTTCAGCGTCGACAGGTCCAGCGTGTCGCGGTTCTGCTCGATCCAGGTGAACATGGTCAGCCACACCGTCGGCACCGCGCCGGTGAAGGTCACGCCCTCGTCGCGGATCAGCTCGAACAGGCTTTGCGGGTCCAGGCGCGGACCGGGCAGCACCAGCTTGGCGCCGGTCGCGGCGGCGGCATAGGGAACGCCCCAGCAATTGACATGGAACATCGGCGCGCAGGGCAGCACGACCTCACGCGCGGAACACGCCATCGTGTCGACCGCCATCAGGCCCATCGTGTGCAGGACGGTCGAGCGGTGGCTGTACAGCACGCCCTTGGGGTTGCCCGTCGTTCCCGAAGTATAACAAAGCGAGGACGCGCTGTTCTCGTCGAAGACCGGCCATTCATAGGCGTCGCTCTCGCCGTCCAGCAGGTCTTCATAGCACAGCAGGCCAGGCACCCTGATCGCCGGCATCTCGGCGCGGCTGCACAGCGCGATGTGGAACCGCACGGAGGGCAGCGCGGGGGCGAGCTGTTCGATCAGCGCCGCGAAGCCGGGATCGAAGAAGATCGCCTGGTCCTCGGCATGGTTGACGATATAGCGAAGCTGTTCGGGAAACAGGCGAGGGTTCACCGTGTGCAGCACGGTGCCGCTGCCGCTGACGCCGAAGAACAGTTCCAGATGGCGGTGATGGTTCCACGCGAAGGTCGCCACGCGTTCCCCTTGCCCGATACCCAGCCGGTGCAGCGCATTGGCCAGCCGTTTCGCGCGGCGCGCGATGAAGCCCCAGTCCCCGCGATGGATCGATCCGTCCGCCAGGCGGGAAATCACTTCGCCGCCGGGACGATACCGTTCCGCGTAGTCGATCAGCGATGATATCAACAGCGGCCGCTGCTGCATCAGGCCGAGCATGTCCTGGTTCTCCTCGTTCGTTGGGGAGAGGTTAGGCGGGAGAGTGCGTGGGGCGCAACGATTGTGCGCCGTTTTCGGATCGGTTTCAGGTTACCGGAAGTCCCGGGTCGGCACCCGGATGCCATGGGCGGGGCGCCGGCCGTGCACGTGGATGTCCCGTCCGGTCCGCCCGCCCACGCCCTTCTCGGTGTCCATGGGCCTGGCCCGGGGGTCGGGCGCGGCGGCATGGCGCGCTTCGTCGCCGCGACCGGCCTGCAACGGAAACGCGCCGTCGCGGTCGCCGACGCTGCGCAGCAGGTCCGACAGGTCGATCATTTCCTCGGCCACGACATGGATCACCCCGCTTTCCCGCTGCAGCCTGCCGCGGCAGGCAAGCATGGACGCCGACAGGATCAGCCGCCGCTGCTTCTCGAACAGCGACGACCAGACGATCAGGTTGGCGTGGGCGGTCTCGTCCTCGATCGTCATGAACAGCACGCCGCGCGCGCTGCCGGGGCGCTGGCGCACCAGCACGATGCCGCCCACGGTGATGCGGCGGCCATCGCGGATCGTGGCCAGGTCGGCGCAGCGCAGGATGCGGCGCGCATCCAGTTCGGCCCGCAGGAAGGACACGGGATGGTGGCGCAGGCTCAGCCCGGTGCTGCGGTAATCCGCCACCACCTGCTGGCCCTGCCGCATGGCGGGCAGCGGCACGGGCGGTTCGTTGCCGGCCTCGGCCGTGGGGGCATCCAGCCGGTCGAACAGCGGCAACGCCCCATCCGACAGCCCGCGTATGGCCCACAGCGCGCCGCGGCGGTCCAGGCCCAGCGCGTGGAACCCGTCCGCCTCGGCGATCCGTTCCAGTGCTGCGATCGGAACGCCGGCGCGCCGCCACACATCCTCCACCGAGCGATAGCCCTGTCCGCGGCGCGCGATAATGGCATCGGCATGCAGCGTGGCCAGGCCCTTCACCATGCGGAACCCCATCCGCATCGCCATCGTGGGGCCGGCCACCGGTTCCAGCGTGCAATCCCAGGCCGAGCCGTTGACGCAGACCGGCCGCACCGTCACCCCGTGTTCCCGGGCATCGCGGACGATCTGCGCCGGCGCGTAGAACCCCATCGGCTGTGCGTTCAGCAGCGCGCAGCAGAACACGTCGGGGTGGTGGCATTTCAGCCAGGCCGAGACATAGGCGATCAGCGCGAAGCTCGCCGCGTGGCTTTCGGGAAAACCGTAGCTGCCGAAACCCTCGATACGAGAGAACGTTTCTTGTGCGAAAGCCGTTGTGTAGCCACGTTCGACCATACCGGCGATCATCTTGTCGCGGAAATGATGCACACCGCCGGTGAACTTGAACGTCGCCATCGACCGGCGCAGCGCGTTCCATCAGGGCCAAGTGCAGCGGCACTTCCACCACCATCCCGCGATGCGCGGCGATCACCGCCGGGGCAAACAGCGGATCGTGGGCCAGCCCAGCATCTCCGCGCATTTCGGGT
>CAYZKM010000175.1:0-8539 GCA_964478525.1 uncultured Bifidobacterium sp. | reverse complement strand
TTCGCTGATGCAGAGCCCCGATGCACCTATATCGTGTGAGAAATCCGGGCTAGCCGCGCCGGGTCCGCGCCTCGGCCAGCAGGCACAGCATCTCGAACAGGACCGACGCCGCGTTGAACGCGGTCAGGCTGCCGACATCGAACGGCGGGGCCACCTCCACCAGATCGCCGCCGACGAAGTCCAGCCCGCGCAATTCCCGCAGCATTCGCAGCGCCTCCAGCGCGGTGATCCCGCCGGCCTCGGGCGTGCCGGTTCCGGGCGCGTGCGCCGGATCGAGGCTGTCGATGTCGAAGCTGAGATATACCGGCCCGCCGGCGATGACACGGCGGGCTTCCTGCGCCGCGAAACGCCAGCCGCGGTCGTGGAACTCGTCCATCCCCAGCACGCGCATGCCGCTGTGCTGGCTGAACCCCCACATGTCCGGATCGTTGGTCGTGCCGCGAATGCCGATCTGGATCACCCGCCTGGGGTCCAGCAGCCCTTCTTCCACCGCGCGGCGGAACGGGGCGCCGTGATGAAAGCGCGATCCCATATAGTCGTCGCCGGTGTCGCAATGCGCGTCCAGGTGCACCATCCCGACCGGACCCTTGGCGGCAACGACGCGCAGGATCGGCAGGGTGATGGAATGGTCGCCGCCGACCGACAGCGGCACGATGCCGGCGCCGAGGACGGTGCGGTAGAAATCGGCGATTTCATGATGCGCGCCGGTCAGTTCGTACGGCTGCTCGATCCAGCAATCGCCGAGGTCGCGCACGCGGGCGATGGCGAACGGTGCGATGGCGGTCGCGCCGTTGATCCGGCGCAGCAGGGTGGACTGGTCCCGCACCGCGCGTGGGCCGTGGCGGGCGCCGGCGCGATGGGTGACGCCGCCGTCGAACGGCACGCCGATCAGGCCGATATCGACCTCCGCCAGGTCCTGGGTGAACGGGGTGCGGAAGAAGGTGGCGATGCCGGTATGGCGCGGCTGCGCCTGCGGATCGGACAGGTCGTGATAGATGGCCGGCTGCTTGATCATCGAACCCCCGCGCATGTTTCCACCCTGGCATCCTACCCCGCGGCGGGGCCGATGGCACGGATTGCGCGGACGGGGCCGGGTGGGTGGATCGGTGTGGACGGCGCTGTCGTGGTCGGCTGGCTATGGACGGATTCTGGCCAGAACGGTCCTGATGCTGGACATGACATTCGTGACGTCCGCGATCGTCATGGAATTCAGGGTGATGAACGACGTGTCGGGCATCATGAAGGGCCGGATCGTATTTTCGTACGATGACATCGTGATGACCTCATACGGTTTGCACTGACCGAAGATGTATCCCCACTCTATGAACTGATTGCTGGACATCAGCCCGGCGCCGTCCTTGTTGAGCGCGACGAAAATTGCAGCATCCGCCAGCCACATCCGTGCCCGGGCGTCGGCGGGTTGCCTGTCCTGCAGCTGGCGTGGCCGTTCAAAGCCGTCATAGACCTCGAAGCCAGCCGTTTCGATCTCATGTATCACCGAGGTCAGGAAATGATTGCCGTCGCGGGTCTCCTGGAATTCCTTCTGATAGGACAGGAATATGATCTTACGATCGCTTCGACCGTAGGAAGGAACGTAAAGCATCAATTCCCGCTGCACCACTATATCCTGGCGTCCCTTGTGTCTGAATGCGTTCTGAGGTTGCGCTGCCTGGACAGAACTCCTTCCCAGAGAGACAGGGCCTGCCAGCGAAATCTCCAGAGCCGGTGAAATCTGGGGCTTGACCGGTGATCCGGGGCTGGGATCGACGGCGTGTGACGTCGGGTCGAACGCAGATTCTATTTGTTTTGAAACGAAACTGATGTACTGCTGCTCGCTGTATTTATCTTCGTTGAAGGACTTCGGCTCGCAGATTGCGACAAAAACCGATCTTCCGTACATACCGGGTCGAGAACGAGAGAGACGTGACAGCAGGATGTTGTATCCAAGGGAATGCAGGACCTCTGTTATGACAACAAGCGTATTCGGCTGATCGACAGCCGTGATCCGGGCCTCGAATGCTCCCTTCTTCGGAAACAGATAACGGATAAGCCGGCATTCCGTATCCGAGGATATGACAACGCGGTCGAAGTCATAGGTCTGGTCTTTTTTGTTTCTGTAGTTCGATTCCAATCTACGGCGGATCGGCGTGTAATCAATCAGCCCCTGGTCTATCGAGGTGGTGTTTTGCATCTCGAATGCCGGGGGGGCATGGGGATGTGTCCAATCCTGCCGGGTCTTCGACAAGATCGTATCGAGGTCGACGAAAAAAAATTCGGCACCCTGATATTCGGCCCGGTTCTTAATCGTATCTATAAGGCTTCGCGCGGCATTCAGCATTTTTTGTCTCTGCGCGTAGTCTCGGCCCTGGTCGGGATCCTTGGACTCGAGAACCAGGCTGACCCGATGCGTCTTGCGTTGATGCAGCGTGACGCTTTCGGCCAGCGCGATATTGAACGAGGAGGATATGGATTGCAGTATGTTGAGCAGGGAGCCCGATCTCTCGATGAAGTCGATCGTCAATACCATGGTGCTGGACCAGCGATCGATATTCAGCGGTGTGACGATGATTTCGGGTGGAACGGTGGTTCCCATCTGGGAAGGAATCAATCCCAGATGGACGATGCTGCCCGAAGCAAGGCCGAGGCCCGGCCTGTTGAACCAGGGAACGGGCAACTGCCCACGCTGGTCAAGACGAACGAGGCCACCAAGAATATCCATAGTTTCCTCTATATTGCCGTTGTTAATCAAACCATAACATAAATGTCATTTTATGTCCAGAACGGCATGAATCCGTGGAATTTGTGCCCCGCGCACAGAAAAAGGGCCGGCCCCCGGCGGGGACCGGCCCACGGGTCGTGCCCGGCCGTCTATTCCGCGGCGGCGCGGACCGGGGTCTTCAGGTCGGTCGAATAGCGCAGATGCACCGGCGCGTTCGCCTCCCACGGGTCCTTCAGGCCCAGGGTGGCGCCGTATTCCTTGATCGCCGGCATCACCTCTCCGCACAGCAGCCTGATGCAGCGCTGGCGGTCCTCCTTGCTGACATTGCCGTCATTCGCCCAGATGCCCATGATCCCCGGGCGCGTGTTCTGGACGATGTATTTCAGCTTCTCGATCACCTGGTCGGGCGTGCCCGCCACGATCATGGTGCTCGCGACCTGATCCTCGAACGTCGGGTTGCCGCGCGGGTTGATCGCCCGCCCGGTGGCGAACTGCACGAAGTTGCGCCGCCCGGATGGCGAGAAATACCCCGCCGGATTGGCCCACACCGGATGCGCAAGCCCGGTGAACTCACCTTGCATCCACATGAACTGGCGCGCATTCCGCAGCGCCTTTTCCTCGGTGTCCTGCACGTGGACGCGGATCAGATAGCCGAAATTCTCCGGCCCCGCCGTATAGCCGCATTCGGCCGCCGTCGCCGAATACTGGTCCCAGATCTGCTTCGTCGCCTCGATCGAGGTGTTCAGCGCGATATAGGGATAGCGCTGCTGCGCCGTCCACACCACGGTTTCCTTCGACAGCACGCCCGGTATCCACACGCGTGGATACGGCTTCTGCATCGGGACGGCCCACGGGTTCACCACGCGCTGCTGGTAGTGCGTGCCTTCCCAGCGGAATGGCCCGGCCTCGGTCCAGATCTTCTGGATCAGGGCATGCGCCTCGACGAAACGTTCGCGGTTGAAGGCGGGGTTCACGCCGTTGGCCAGCTGTTCCTGCCCGCCGCCGCGCACGAAGCCCGACACCAGCCTGCCTTTCGAGACCATGTCGATCATCGACAGTTCCTCGGCCAGCTGGACGGGGTTCTCCCACAGCGGCAGGGGATTGCCCAGCATGACGATCTTCACCTTCTTGGTGGCGGCGGCGAGCATGGCCGCGAACATGTTCGCGCGCGCCTGCATGCAGAACGGCGCATTGTGATGCTCGTTCAGCATGATGCCGTCGATGCCCATTTCCTCGGCGTAGACGTATTGTTCAAGGTATTCGTTGTACAGCCGGCTGCCTTCGACCGGGTTGAAATGCTTGTTCGAGAACATCAGCGCGGTCGCGCCGTAATCCAGCCCGGCCTTGGCATCGTAGGCCGACATCGGCTGTTCGGTGAAATACATCAGATGCATCTTTTTCGTCCTTCCCGGTTCGTAAGCGCGCATCGGGCCTGGGGTGGAGCCGCCCGCGGGATGGTCCCGCCGTTTCGTCCGCCTGGCCGTGATCGCCGCCAATTGCTGTTCAAAGACTATCCGCCCCATGCCCGCTCGGCAATGTTGCCCCCTTTGGGTTGTCCCCCTTTGGGTTGTCCCCCTTTGGGTTCGCGCCTTTGGGCGACGAACCGGGCGACGGTTCATCCGAACGACCCGGCGGCGGTCATCGACGGGCGGGTCTGCGCGGTCAGTACCCGGCGCAGCCATATCGTGGCCCGCACTTCCAGCACGCGGTGGCTGACCGCCGCCATCGGCACCGCCAGGGCCAGGGACAGCAGGGGAAAGGCGATCATGGCCAGGGTGGACTGCATATCCGCCACGAACAGCGGCAGGGTGCGCCGCACCACGCTCATGCCCAGGCCGTGCCACATGTAGAAGCTGTAGCTGATCGTGCCCATGAACATCATCACCCGCGTGCGCAGCAGCCGCGACAGCGGCCCCGCGCCGTCCACCAGGCCCTGGAACCCGACCGTCACGGCCGCCAGCGCCAGGATGCCAAGCAGCAGGCGGGCATCGGCGGTCCAGTCCAGGATCGAGGTCATGTGCAGATAGATCCCCGGCGGGCCCATGGCCTCGACCGCGGACCAGCAGATCAGGAACGTCGCGATGGCGAGGCCCGGACAGCGTGCCGCCGCGCGCAGGGCCGTCCCCACGGGTCCGGGCAGGCGGTGCAGCAGCCCGATGGCCACCAGCACGCCGGACAGGATCGGCGCCCCGCGCGGATAATGGATCAGCAGCGCCGCCGCCGCCGGCACCCAGACGATGGCCGCCGCGGCACGCCCGATGCGGGCCGCCAGCCACACGGCCGTGGCGGCCAGCAGATAGAAGGCGAATTCATAGCTCAGCGACCACGCCGCCTCGTGAAACGGCCAGATCGTGAAGATCCCCGGCAGCGCCACGAGGTTCAGCGGCAGCATGGCCAGCACCGTGGCCAGCGGCAGGGTGCCGAATTCCCGCACGCCCAGCGCCACACCCATCACGCCGAAGAACAGGACCGACGCCCACAGCACCGGACCGATGCGCGCGACCCGGTCCAGCAGGAACTGGCCGGGGCTGGCGGCGCGATGCAGCGCGCCCAGGATGACGAAGCCGCTGACGCAGAAGAACAGCTCGACGCCATATTGCAGCGAATGGGTCGCCAGCCCGATCCATCCGCCCTGCGCCCAGGTGTAGACGGGCTTTACGGAATCGAGGACATGGAACCCGAACACCGACAGCGCGAACAGCCCGCGCGCACCGTGGACGGTGGGGTTGAACGTCGCCGCAATCCGGGTCCGGGTGGTCATGCGCCGGTTCGCGGCCCGGCGCTCAGCCCACCAGCTTCCCGCCATCGACCGGAATGATCCACCCGGTGCTGGACGTCAGGTGCGTCACCGCCGCCATCACCGCCTGGGCGACCTCGTCGGCCTGCACCACGCGCTTCAACGGCGTGGTCGCCGCCACCTTCTCCACCATCGCGGTGGTGCGCCCGGGCACGAAGGCGGTATCGACGGCGGCCGGCGAGACGGTCATGACCCGGATCTCCGGGCCCAGCACGCGGGCCAGCGACAGCGCCATCGTGTCCAGCCCGTCCTTGGCCGCACCGTAGGCGATGCTGCTGCCCGACCCCGAGATCGCCGCCACCGAGGAGATGTTCACGATCACCGCATCGCCCGATTTCTTCATCAGCGGCGCGAAGGCGCGCACCGTGGCGAACGGGCCGCGCACATTGGCGGCGAAGACGGTGTCGATCAGATCATCCGTCAGCGCCTCCAGGTTGGCATGCGGCACCGCGCGGGTGAAGCCGGCGCAGTTCACCAGCACGTCGCAGCGCCCGTAGTCCCGCTCCACCATCGCCGCGACGTCGCGGATGATCGCGGTTTCCAGCATCGGGATGCGGGCGGCGCGATGGCCGGACCCCGCCAGCGCGGCGACGACCTTCCCGGCCTCGGCGGCGTTGGCATTATAGCCGACGACGACACGGGCGCCGGCCTCGGCCATGCGCAACGCCGTGGCCGATCCGATGCCGCCGCTGGCGCCGGTGATGACGGCAACCTTGCCGTTCAGGTCCATGATGTCTCTCCTGGGTCAGAACATGGGGCCGCGATGGGCCGCGCCGCCGTCGATGGTGATGATCGTGCCCGTCGTATAGGCGGACCGGTCCGATGCCAGGAACGCCACCATCCATCCGATCTCGGCCGGATCCCCCGCCCGGTTCATCGGCAAGGGCTGCATCAGTTCCTCCCATCGGGCGGCGTCGCCGAACCGGTCCTCGGCGCGCTTTTTCATCATGGTCACCAGCCGTTCGGTGGCGATGGCGCCGGGGTTGATGCCGACCACGCGCACGCCGTCATCGCCCGCCGATCCGCCCAGCGCGCGGGTGAACGCCATCAGCGCGGCATTGCCGGTCGATCCCGCGATATAGGTGCGGTCCATCTTCTCGCCGGCCATGCCCAGGATATTGATGATCACGCCGGACCGGCGGGCCGCCATGCGGGCATAGAAGCGGCGGCACATGTTGACATAGCCGAACACTTTCAGATCCCAGGCCTGCCGCCAGCGGTCCTCGGTGATTTCCTGCAGGTTGCCGCCCGGGATCGCGCCGGCGTTGTTCACCAGGATGTCGATATCGGGGTGCAGGGCGAACAGCCGATCGACACTGGCACTGTCGGACAGGTCGAGGGCATGGACCTGCACCGCCACGTTCCAGCGCGCGGCGATCCTGCGGCGCGCCGCATCCAGCTCGGATTGTGTGCGGGCGACGAGGATGACGTTGACGCCTTCCTCGGCCAGGCATTCGGCGCTGGCCAGCCCGATACCCTTCGATGCGCCGGTGATCAGCGCGGTGCGGCCGCGGATGTTCAGCTCCATGACCCGGCTCCTCCCGTGGTTTCCCCAGGGGAGTGATAGACAAGCCGTCCGGCCGGCGAAAGGGGAGGGGCGGGGCCTTCCGGCGCCCGCCCCGCGCGATCAGTCGGCCACCAGGTTGGGCGTCGGTTCCACCGGCAGGCCCTTGTGCCCGGTCAGCGTCTCGCCTTCGGCGTACATCTCGTAGGCGCGCTTCTTCATGCGTGGCAGCACCGCGGCGACCAGTTCGTCATCGATGTCGGCGGCGACGCCGGGATAGCCGGCCCGTTCGACCATCGCGCGCAGCTTGCGGCTTTCAAGCTGTTCGAAGACCCAGTCCAGCGGCTCCTCGACCAGTGTCATATCCCAGTAGATACGGTGGTTCTTGTTGCGCGGCCCGTAATGGTAATGGGCGCCGTCCCAGAAGCAGTCGAAGGCCAGAAGTTCGGTTTCCTCGACATAGGATTTGCGGGTCGCCCCGCCGATATCGCCCAGCACATGGATGGCGAGCCCGCCATCGCCGATCGGCAGGCGGCGCATTTCCAGGCCGAAACGGATGGCCCCGGCCTCGAAGATGTCGGTGCCGCGATTATGCTTCACGGTATTCCGCCGCGATCCGGCCAGCGCGCGGGCGCAGGCCTCCACATCCGGCAGGGCGCGGCGCACGGCGGCCAGGTCGGCGGCCTGCGCGATCTGGCCGTAGCCGGCGCGGTCCAGCATCCGGGGCAGCTTGTCGTGCAGGGTGCGGATGGTCCAGCCGATCGGGTTGCCGTCGGTCACCGGGTCCATCCGGTACAGCTGGCCCATCGCGCCCACCGTCCGTTCGGCCCCGCCCAGCATCATGGGGGCGGCGATGTGCAGGTCGGGGTTCTCGGGGCCGTAGATATAGCTGCGCTCGATGTCGAAGCAGTTGAACCGCAGCAGCGCGGTTTCCCGCCCCGCGACATCGGCGGCGACGTCGATCACGACGCCCTGGTCGGCATGGTCCTGGATGTTGCCGTCCCACAATTCGTGGCGGACGACGAAGGTCAGGCTGTCGGCGGTGAATCGGTTGCCTTGGCTTTGTGCCATGTTGGACGCTCCTTCCTGGGTGTGTGCCTGCGGGCGCGCGGGCGGCGGCACTCGGCCGGCATGATCGCACCGGGATGGGGGCGGTCGTCCTTGATCTGGATCAATCGGGGATCTGGATCAATCGGGGACCTGGATCAATCGGGCTGCTCGCGCGGCGGCGGGGTGTCCGCGGCGGCGGAACGCTGGCGGGCCTGGTCCTTGCGGCGGCGCAGATTGGCGCGCAACGCCTCGGCTTCGCGGGCCTGGCGGTCGTGCCGGCGCGGCGACGGGTCCTTGGCGGGCGGGTCCTTGGCGGGCGTATCCTCAGGGGGCGGGTTCTTGGGGGGCGGGTTCTCCATCCCGGCAGGATCGCTGCCCCCGTGGTCCCGTCAAGTGGCGTGGCCGCGCTGGCCGGGCTAGCCCGGATTTCTCACACGTCGCCATCAATCATGCTTGGTGACGGCATCCG
>CAYZKM010000174.1:0-8555 GCA_964478525.1 uncultured Bifidobacterium sp. | reverse complement strand
TGGTGGCGTCGTTCCACCACTCCCCCAGCTTGTCGCCGGCGGATTTCGCGATCTCCCCGGCCTGCCTGGTGGCGTTGGGCAGCCAGCCATCGCCGCTGCCGGACGGATCGGCGGCCTGCGCGCGCACGCTGCCGACCGGTCCACAGGCCAGGATCGCCACCAGAAAGGCGGCGCGCGGCATGGACAGGCGGACGGTGGATGCGAAGGGGAAGCGGGGCATGAGGTCCATTCGTGATAGGGGCGGACAGGGTGGCGGGGCCGAACCCCGGGCCAGCAATCGTCACCGTAGAACAGAATGCGCGGCGGCGGAACGGTGCCGTGCGCATCATGCAATGGCGGATGGGCGGCGCGGGTTCCGCACGAATCCGCCATATCTTCACAGCAACAGGCACAGCCAACGGTTGAATCCGGGCGGCAAATCCGTCACGGTATCGATCAAGAGGAAACGATGGTTCCTGGTGCCACGACGAACACGAGGTCTGACATGCTGAAGATGGTTATCCCTGCTGCAATGGCGATCTCGATCGCCATGCCGATCCAGATGTCCTACGCACAGCCGGCCGCACCGCCGGCGCCGCCGGCGGAGAAGACCGAGGCGATGGTGGTCATCCGCCCCGCGCATCTGCTGATGGTCGGCGCCGGCATCGTCGGCGGCGTCGTGGTCGGCGAGGCGCTGTTCTCCACCGATCTCGGCATGGTCGTGGGCGGCGTGCTGGGCGGCTATCTGACCCATGTCTGGTATTCCGGCCGGCAGATCGAACTGCACATGGCCAACGCACCCAAAAGCTGAACGAAACTGATCGAGGGGCCCCGGCCCCTTGATCCCCGGCCTCTCGATCCCCGGCGCCCGGCTACGGTGGCAGCGGCTTCTCGGTCCCCACGCCGGGCAGTGCGCGTGCGGGCACGGCTGGCGCGACCAGCCCCCAGGCATATTCATGCGACAGATAGACCACGCCGGTTACGGCCGTGCGTAGGGCTGCCAGCGCGCCGGCGGTCGCCACGTTCCCCAGGTACAGCCAGGTCGCCCCGAAATCGGCGACCGTGGCCAGCATCCGCAGGCTCAGCAGCCGGGTCGCCATCAGGCGGGAGCGTTCGTGCAATTCCCTGGCGGCCACGGTCTCATCGTCGGCGTGCGGGGCCTTGCCGATATCGCCATGCTCCCAATCCCGCAGCGTCGCCTCGGATGGCGTGACCAGCCGTCCGCGGAAGCCGGCGGCGATGGCGGGCCAGGACGTGTCCATCCATTCCGTCAGGCGCTGTGTATGCACGCGGCGCCAGGCCGGTGAGGCCGGCATCGCGTCATCCGACAGCGCCCAGGGATGGAACAGATAGGTGACCTGCAGCGCGTCATGCGGATCGGTGACGCGAAAGGTGGCGGCCATCCAGGTCAGCGGCATATTCCAGCCCCGATCCACCGCATCCCGCACCGCGCGCCGCCACGCCGGATCGACGCCGACGCCGCCCGCCGCATCCACCCACGCCAGGTACGAGCACGCCCCGTCATGGTCGGACGCATAGTGCAGCCGGCGGGACGGGTTCGATTCGTTCAGGCAGGGTGGCGCGACACCCCAGGATGCCGATTGGCCCAGCCGGTTGACCTGCACCAGCATCGCCGCCGTCACCGCGTGCCCGTGCAGGCGGAACAGCACGGCGCTGATGACGGGGGCATCGGCGCTCTCACCCTCGGGTGGCATGCGGGCGATCATGCGCCACTCACCGGCTGGCAGCGGCACCTGCTTGCCTTCCAATCCCAGCACCAGGTGCGCACCCGTCCGCGATGGCGCCACCCCGGCGGACGGGCGCGCCAGCGCGTCGTCGGGCGGGTCCTCCAGCGCGCGCAACCCGATCATCACCACGCCGATCAGCAGCGCGACCGACGCCAGCATGCCAACCAGCGGCCTGATGCGGCGCCAGAAACGGCCGATGCCTCGCGGACGGATTCGGATGGTCGGTTGGATCTGCTCGGTTCCTGTGCGTCTGCCCTGGGTCGGCCCCGGCCCCCTGTCATAGCGAAGGGCCAAGCACATTGAAATGTGCCATGCGAAGGGCCAAGGCCGGTGGCAATGTGACCTTCGCATCATACAACACAGACCCGCCCGGTGCCGCCAGGCCTCGACGGGGCGGGGCGTCTTCGCCAGGATCGGGCCAACACAGGGCCACGGCCGGCATCAACCGGCGGATCGGCGGGAGTACAAGGACAGTGCCGACATGACGATCCCGGATTCGGCGCGGACCCGGTCCATCCTGATCGGCGCGGCGGTGATGCTGGCGCTGAGCATGGGGATGCGCCAGAGCCTGAGCCTGTTCCTGCCGCCGGTGACCCGGGATCTGGGCGTGACCGCGGCCGATTTCACCTTCGCCGTGGCGGTGCAGAACATCGTCTGGGGCCTCTCCCAGGCGCCTGTCGGCGTGATCGCCGACCGCCACGGCCTGCGTGCCGCGATGGTGGCGGGCGCGGTGGTATATGTCGTCGGGCTTGTGGCGATGGCCTTCGCCACGGATGCCATGGGGCTTGCCGTGTCGGGCGGGCTGATCGGCATCGCGCTGTCCTGCACCGCGTCGTCGCTGTGCATGACGGCCTGCGCGCGGTCGGTGCCGGAAAGCCGCCGCAGCGCGATGCTGGGCGTCGTCGCCGCGACATCATCGCTGGGCACGCTGCTGATCGCGCCCGGCCTGCAGGGGCTGCTGGCGCGGGCGCACTGGCACTGGGGGATGGTGCTGTTCGTGGTGCTGGCGCTGTGCATGGTCCCCGCCGCCTTCCTGGCCGGAGGCGCGGACAAGATGCCCCGCCAGCAGCGTGCCCAGGTCACCATGCGCGCCGTGCTGGGCCAGGCCGCCCGCCATCGCGGCTTCGTGGTGATGTCGTCGGCCTATTTCGTTTGCGGCCTGCAACTGGTGTTCCTGACGACGCATCTGCCGAACTATCTGGACATCTGCGGACAGGACCCGATGCTGGGGGCCTCGGCGCTGGCGACCATCGGCGGGGTGAACATCGCCGGGTCCTATATGGCCGGCTGGCTGGGCGGAAAGTTCCCCAAGCATATCCTGCTGGGGCTGCTGTACATGTCGCGGTCCGTGGTGCTGACGCTGTATTTCATCCTGCCGCCCACGCCGGTCACGACGATGGTGTTCGCCACCGCGATGGGCATGCTGTGGCTGGGCGTGATCCCACTGGTCAGTGGCCTGGTCGCCGAGATGTTCGGCACCCGCTACATGGCGACGCTGCTGGGCATCGCCTTCATCATGCACCAGGTCGGCTCGTTCCTGGGCGCCTGGGGTGGCGGGCTGATCTTCGACGCGATGGGATCGTATGACCGCGCCTGGCAGATGGGCGTGGTGATCGGCTTCAGCGCCGGAATGGCGCAGATCCTGTTCGGCGGCCCGCCCCGCAGCCGGGACCGGATCGGAGTGCCGGTGCTCAACCCCGGCTGACCCCGATCACGGCCGTTCGGCTCAGTTCGACCCCGACGCCGCCTGCCGCCGCCCGGACTGCACGCCCTGCTGATAGGCCGCGGCCTCGTTCCGCTTCACCTGGTCCCAGACCAGGCCGCCGGCCAGGCCCGCCGCCGCGCCCGCCACCGCGCCCAGCCCGGCATTGCCGCCGATCGCGCCGATGACAGCACCGACGCCGGCGCCGCCGACCGTGCCGGTCAGCGCACGCTGCTGCGTGTCGTTCATGCCGGTGCAGCCGCCCAGCAGCCCGGCCAGCACCACCGCACCAATAATCTTGCGCATCTTTATTGTCCTTGCTCTGTCGATGGATGCCTCAGGCCGTCACTTCGCCCGCTTGCAGGGGAAGCGCTCGCGCAGGAAGGCATACAGCGCGTCATACGGGCGAGACCCCATCCGGACCTGGTCCGCCTGCGCCCATTTCACGAATTCGCCGACCGACTGATCGCGGGTCGGCATTGGCTGCGGCAGGCAGAACAGCTTCGCGTTACGGCTGGCCTCGCTGTTCACCTGCATCACGCGGGCCGATCCCACCACGAAGCCGTGGCAGAAGTTCAGGGCGGCGGTGCCCATCGCTTCCTTGGCATCCGCCGAGCACAGCGCGACCAGGTCGGCGGTGGTGTCGACGTTGAAGTTCTGTTCGGTCACGGCATGGGCCGGTCCCGTCGCCAGGAATGCCAGCAGCGCCAGCGCCGGCACGGTCACTCGTTTCATTTGCTCCCTCCTCCATTCGATCCGGGGATCGGATGTCACGTTCGAATCATAGACCACGTCTCTGGCTTTGCCGAGAGTGGTCGGCCACCCACGGCACGCGGCAACAATGGAATCGCGTCCGCCGCATCGCCCGCCTATGGTAGGGTTTGCGAATCAGGCGGAGGCTTGGCGTTTCGGATGGATCTGAAGACTGGATTGAAGCAGCCGATCCCGGTGGTCCTGGGCATCGCGGCGATTCTGGGCTGGTGCTTCGCGTTCTATGCGATGTCGACCGCGAATCGGCACCGTACCGAGGCCGAGGGTCAGATCGCCCTGATGCAGGGCAGCCAGCGCATGGTCGCGACCGAGCTGGAGCAGCAGCGCCAGACCGCCGGCACACTGGCCGAGATACGCGCCGCCGTCGCCAAGGCCACGCAGGAACGTGACGCCGCCATCGCCGCCACGGCCGAGGAAGCCCGCAAGCAGGAAGCCCTGCGCCGGGCCTCTGAACAGGCTGTCGCCGCGCGCGACCGCACCCTGGCGGACATCGCCCAGCGGATCGAGCGGCTGCAGAAGGACGAGATCGAGGCGCGCCAGGCCAACAAGACTGCCCGCGACGGCGCGGCGGACGCGCAGAAGGAATTGGCCGAGGTCCGGGTGAAGCTGACCGATGCGCTGGACCAGTCCAACAAGATCGCGACTGCGCTGAAGGACCGCAACAGCGAGCTGATCCAGGCCGAGGCCGATCTGCGCGCGGCGCGCCAGGGCCTGGAAGCCGCGCGGGCCGACCTGGCCGAGGCGAGGCGGGAGATCGAGGCCCAAAAAGCGACGGACAAGGCGACGGACAAGCCTACGGACGCGCCGAAGTAGCGGCAGCGTCCGCTACCCCGCCTTCGCCACCCCCTGCGAAGGCGGCCTTTTGATCAGCCCCCAGATGCTCGGCAATTCCCCGACCGGGATCTCGATCAGCGCCGGGCCCGGGCCGGCGAATGCCTCCCGCAGGGCCGAGCGGAGCTGGTCCGGGGTCTCGGCCCTTGCCCCGCGCATGCCGAAGCTTCTGGCCAGGGCGACGAAGTCGGGGTTGTGCAGCTCGACCCCGATCATCCGCCCGCCATAGGCGGTCTGCTGGATGCGCTTCACATTGCCGAATGCGCCGTCGTTCATCACGATCGCCACCACGTCGATGCCATGCGCCACCGCGGTCGACAGCTCCTGCACGTTGAACATGAAGCCGCCGTCGCCGGAAATCGACAGCACCTTGCGGCCGGGGCAGGCCACCTTGGCGCCGAGGGCGGTCGGGTAGGCATAGCCGAGCGTGCCCTGGAAGCCGGGGGTGATCAGCGTGCGCGGCTGGTAGAACGGCATCCCGTACTGCACGAAGGTCGCCAGCTGGGTGACATCGGTGACCAGGATGCCGTCCTCGGGCAGTTCCTCGCGGATCACCTGCGCCAGCGCGTGCTGCTCGGCCAGGGTCGCGAGCTTGCCGGCGACATCGGCGCGGATGGCCGCCACCTCGGCGCCGATCGGCGCCCGCGTACCGCCGCCCAATGCCGCGAGCAGCGCCTGAACGCCGGTGTCGGCGTGGCTGATGATCGTGACGTCAGCGGGCGCCGGCAATGCCGCCTGGCGCGGATCGATGTCGATGCGGATGGTGCGATACGCGCCCTCCCGCCCCCAGGACAGGGCCGGGGCGAGGAAGCGGCTGCCGATCACCACGGCGACATCGACGCCGGGCCAATAGGCCTGGCCCTCGACCATGCCGACCGACAACGGGTGATGCGCCGACAGCACCCCGCCGCCGGTGCGGCTGGCGATCACCGGCGCCTGCAGCCGATCCGCCAGGCGGGCCAGCGCGTCCGAGGCATCCATCGCGCCGCTGCCGACGAAGATCGCCGGACGCCGGGCAGTCGCCAGCAGGCGCGCGGCGGCGTCGACGGCCGCCGGATCGGGCGTGGGACGCTGGATCGCCGGCGGGCCTTCCGGCAGGGTCACGGGCCCGGTCGCGGCCAGCACGTCGGGCGCCATCTCGAACACCGCGGGCTGATGCCGCCCGGACAGCATGGCGCGGAACGCATCGCCCAGCAGGGCCGGCGCGGCGGTGGGGGTCTCGGCCCGTTCCACCCAGGGCACGACGCCACGCAGCGCCATGGTCTGGTCGCGCAACTCGTGCGGAATGCCCAGCCCGAGGCCGATCTGGTACGACGGGATTTGTCCGGTCAGCCCCAGCACCGGCGCGTTCGATCCGGCGGCGGTGGACAGCGCGGCGGTCGCGTTCAGGATGCCCGGGCCCGGCACCACGGCGAACACGCCGACCTTGCCCGATGCCTGCGCATAGCCCAGCGCCATATAGGCCGAACCCTGCTCGTGGCGCGTGTGATAGGTGCGGATCGCCTGGCGCTGGCCATACAGCGCGTCGTACAGCGGATCGAGCTGAATCCCCGGCAGCCCGAAGACGGTATCGACCCCGAAACGGGACAGGGTGCGGATGACGGCCTCGCCGCCGGTCATGCGTTCCGACATCGCCTCAGTCCACCGTGATGTTCTGTTCGCGGATGATCTTCTTGTGCAGCGCGTCGTCCGCCAGATAGTACTCCCGCAGTTCCTTCAGCGGCATGCTGCGGGTGGCAAAACCGAGCTCCAGCAGCCTGGCCTGCAGGTCCGGGCGGGTGTTGATCTCGGCGATCGCCTTGTTCAGCTTCTCGCGGATCGGCTCGGGGATGCCCACCGGGCCGTAGAACCCCTGCCAGATCGGCGTGTTCGCCTGGGGATAGCCGAGTTCATCGATCGTCGGCACGTCGGGGAAGTCCGGATGGCGGTTCTGCGCGAACAGCGCGATCATCTTCAGCTTGCCGGCCTTCACATGGGGAAAGCCGTTCAGCTCGATGATCGCGTCGATGACGCCCGACAGCATGTCGTTCAGCGCGGCGGCGTTGCCGTTATAGGGCACGCTCAGGAAGTCCGCCCCGGTCAGCGCGCCCAGATATTTCATGCGCAGATCGGTCGGGCTGCCGACGCCCGATCCGCCATAGACCACCTTGCCCGGGTTGGCCTTGGCATAGGCGATGAATTCCTTGAAATCCCTGGCCGGATTCTTCGGCCCGATCATCAGGCCCGAGATATACATCGTCGTCATCGCGATCGGATCGAGATCGGTCGCCTGGTACGGCACCTTGCGCAGGTTCGTCACGGTGGAGACCACGGTCGAGGCGCACATGCACAGCGTATAGCCGTCGGGTTTGGACCGGACGACGCTTTCCACGCCGATCGCTCCGCCGGCGCCACCACGATTGTCGATCACGAATGGTTGACCCAGCAGGGTGGACAGCGCCTGCGCATAGGGCCGGGCGACCGTGTCGTTGGCGCCGCCGGGCGGGAACGGGACCACGACCTTCACCGGCCCCTTGGGCCAGTCGGTATCGGCGGACGCCGCGGAAATCAGGCCGAACAGGCCGACAGCAAGCGCAATTCCCAGGCTGCGCGCAAGGCAACGCACGATCGTCGAGCTTCTCACCAACGCTTCCCTTCCCGGACGGGGTTCGTTTCCCGCAGTCTACACCGCGCGGCGGCTGCCGGAAGCCCGGCCGGCTCGCGCCGGGCCAAGGGACGCGCTACAAGCAGGGCATCGGCCGCCGGCAAATCGCGGCCAGGCTCTGGGAGAATGCGCCATGATACGCCGTCGTTCGCTGCTGACCGCCGCCGCCGCGGCCCCGTTCGTTCCGGCCATGCCGTCGGTCGTCCGCGCCCAGGAGACGCCTGGCGTGACCGCGACCGAGATCCTGATCGGGGGCTATGCCGCCTATAGCGGGCCGGCATCGGCCTATGGCGCGATCGGGCGGGCGCATACCGCGACGTTCCAGTGGTTCAACGACCAGGGCGGCAGCGGCGGGCGGAAGGTGAAGTTCCTGTCCTATGACGATGCCTATACCCCGCCCAAGACGGTGGAGGTGGTGCGCCGCCTGGTCGAGCAGGACAAGGTCGCCTGCCTGTCGAACACGCTGGGCACGGCGTCGAACACCGCCATCATCAAATACCTGAACCAGAAGAAGGTGCCGCAGCTTTTCATCGGCAGCGGCGCCGACAAATGGGGCAATTACAAGGACTATCCGTGGTCGGTGGGCTGGCAGCCCAGCTATCGGACCGAGGCGCAGATCTATGCCCAGTACGCGCTGCGCGAGAAGCCGGACGCCAAGATCGGCATCCTGTATCAGAACGACGATTTCGGTAAGGACTACCTGGTCGGCGTGAAGGACGTGCTGAAGGACAAGTTCGACAGCCAGGTCGTGACCGCGTCGTACGAGGTGACCGACGCGACGATCGACAGCCAGGCGATCAAGCTGCGGTCGTCGGGCTGCACGGTGCTGATCAGCGCGGCGACGCCGAAATTCATGGCGCAGATCATCAAGAAGATCGCC
>CAYZKM010000173.1:0-8559 GCA_964478525.1 uncultured Bifidobacterium sp. | reverse complement strand
AGGGGATATCTCGTGTCGATTTTCCGGAGGGCGCACATGACTGAGGAACCGGACGGACAAGACCGCTCTTTCGAGGAGCGGTTGAAGACCGCTCGTGGCAGGCAAGGGCTGGATCGCCAACCGAAGAAGCCAGGGTTCGACCCTGACGAGGTCGGTTTGAATCCGCTTGGTGTCGGCTTGCGCGTCGGGCTGGAACTGGCGGTGGCTCTGGCGGTGGCGGTTGCCATCGGCTACGGGTTGGACCGGTGGTTTGGCACGATGCCGATTCTGACGGCGGTGTTCGTTCCGCTGGGCGGCGCGGCCGGGATTGTGAATGTGTGGCGCATGTTCGCGCCCAAGGCTTCGGGCAAGACCGGGGCGGGGCGGACGAAGACGGGGGACAGGCAGGGTGGCTAACGCATCGGGCGGTATCGACGCGCTACATCAGTTCGAGCTGACCACCCATCTCGGGCCCATCGGCGCGTCGGTGAACTTCACGCAGTCCAACTTCTCGATGCTGCTGGCGGCGCTGCTGGCGCTGGGCCTGGTCTGGCTGGGCATGCGCCCGCGGGCGATGATCCCGGGCCGGCTGCAGGCTGCCGCCGAGATGGGCTACGAAACGATCATGTCGATGTGCGTCGACAATATCGGGGATGAAGGCAAGAAATTCTTCCCGATCGTGTTCACGCTGTTCTTCTTCATCCTGTTCGGCAATCTGCTGGGCGTCTTTCCGTATTTCTTCACCTTCACAAGCCACATCGCCGTCACCCTGGCGCTGTCGCTGTTCGTGTTCCTGCTGGTGACGTTCGTCGCGCTGAAGGAGCATGGGCTTCACTTCTTCAGCTATTTCGTGCCGCCGGGCGTGCCCGGGCTGCTGATCCCGCTGATGGTGCTGATCGAGGTCATCTCCTACCTCTCGCGCATCATCTCGCTGTCGGTTCGTCTGTTCGCCAACATGATGGCCGGCCACGTGATGCTGAAGGTATTCGGCAGCTTCATTGTCATGCTGGGCGGCATCGGCGTACTGGGCTATCCGCCCGCGGTGCTGTCGCTGGCCGTGAACACGCTTCTGATCGGCTTCGAAGTGCTGGTGGCCTGCCTGCAGGCCTATGTGTTCGCCGTGCTGACCTGCATCTACCTGCACGACGCGGTGCACCTGCACTGAGGCAGTCTTCTCTCCCTGAACCGTGCGAGGGGCAACCGTCCCTCGCCGCAACCGGATAACGAAAGGATACCGGACTATGGACGTCGCTTCCGCCAAGATGCTGGGTGCTGGCATTTCCATGATCGCTCTCGCCGGGGTCGGCGTCGGCATGGGCACGATCTTCGGCCAGCTGGTTTCCAGCGTGGCTCGCAACCCGGCGGCGCGTGATCGCGTGTTCGGCCTGGCCATTCTGGGCTTCGCGCTGACAGAAGCGGTCGCGCTGTATGCGCTGGTTATCGCCTTCATCATCCTGTTCGTCTGACCGGGAGCGGGTGCGTCGCAAGCACGCACCCGAATAAGCGCCATGCCGCCGATTCGCCGCGTTGCTCCGCTGATCCTTGGGGGCTTGCTGATGCTTCCGGCCGCCGCAATGGCCGCCGGCATGCCGCAGCTGGACTTCAAGAACCCGCTGACCGTCAGCCAGGTCGTGTGGGGTACGATCATCTTCGTCGTGCTCTACATCCTGCTGTCCCGCTTCGCGCTGCCGAAGGTCGGCGAGGTGCTGCACGAGCGGGCGAGCCACATCGCCCGCGACCTGGAAAGCGCCCGTGCCGCCAAGGCGAAGGCCGACACGGGCATGGAAGCCGCCGCGGAAGCCGTGGGCAAGGCCCGGGCCGACGCCCAGGCAGCCATCAACGCCGCCCTGGAAGAAGCCAAAACCGCCGCCGCCGCAGAGGCCGAGACGCTGAACGCGCGCCTCGATAAGCAGCTGTCCGACGCCGAAGCCCAGATCGCCCGGGCACGCGCCGGGGCGATGGGGGCGCTGCGCGAAGTGGCATCCGAAACGGCCGACACGGTGGTCACTCGCCTGACCGGTGCCCGCCCTGACATGCAGCGTCTGGGCGCCGCCATCGGTTCGGCGATGTCCGCGCGCGGCGTCGGCTAGAGCATGATCACGCTGAGCGGAACCGTGGCAGCGTGTGAATCATGCGATCAAACAACGAGATAGAGCGCGCTGACCGGTTACGGTCAGCCGGAAGGCGCTCTAGCAGAAGCAGGACCGACCATGCACCACGAACCTGGCTTCTTCGCCGATCCCGTCAACTGGGTTCTGCTGTCGTTCATCCTGTTCTTCGTCCTGTTCGGCCGCAAGCTGTGGGCTGCCCTGGCCGGGATGCTGGATGACCGCGCCGCCACCGTGAAGGCGGAGCTGGACGAGGCCGCCAAGCTGCGCCAGGAAGCTGAAGCCATGCTGCGAGAGGCGGAAACCCGTCGGTCGGAAGCCGTGGCCGAAGCCAAGGCCCTGATCGAAGGCGCCAAGGCGGAAGCCGGCCGCGTCGCCGCCGCCGCCGCCGCGGAAGCCGAAGCCTCGGCCAAGCGGCGTGAGCAGATGGCGATGGACCGTATCGCCGCCGCCGAAAAGGCCGCCGTCGACGAGGTTCGTCACACCGCCGCAGAAATCGCCACCGTCGCCGCCAGGCAGGTCATCGCCGAAGGCCTGACGACCGACGCAGGGGCCACGCTGATCGACAACGCGATTTCCCAACTGCCGAACGCCATGGCGGCACGACGCGCCGCCTGACATTCGTCACCATACGACCAGGCTGCGGAAGAAGGCCAGGCGGCGAGCCTGGCCTTTTTTGCTAGAGCATGATCACGCTGAGCGGAACCGTGGCAGCGGGTGAATCATGCGATCAGACAACGAGATAGGGCGCGCTGACCGTTTACGGTCAGCCGGAAAGCGCGCTAGACCGCAACAACCAGGCCGCCGGTGGCCGGATCGGCGCCACCGTCCAGCACGCCATCGACGATCCGGATCGCATGCACCCAGGCGAACGTATAGCTGTGCGCATGGCGCATCACGGGATAGCCCCATTCCACCAGCGCTTTCTCGGCCGATCGTAGAATCCGGTTCGAGATCTCGATCGTTTCCGACACCGCCGCGAACCGGGGCGCGCATACCGCCTGTTCAGCGTTCATGCCGAAATCCAGGACGTTCAGCATCACCTGCAGATTGCCCATGGTGATATAGGTCGCGCCTGGCGCGCCCAGCACCAGGTACGGCGTGTCACCCTTGAACACGATCGTCGGGGACAGGGCGGTGAACCGCGCCTTGCCGGGCGCCAGGGACCCCGCCCGGCCCGGACGAGGATCGAACACCGCCATCGCCCCGTTATACATGAACCCCAACCCATCAGTGACCACGCCTGACGGCTGGCCCAGCGTATGGGTCATGGTGAACGCGTTGGCGTGTTCATCCACCACGCAGATATGGGTCGTGTGCCGGCTCTCGGCACCACCACTGTTGAACCGCGGCACCGCCGCCTTCTCCCCACGCCGGATACGCTCGGCCATCCGCGCGGCGTATGCCTTGGACGTCAGTTCGGCCACCGGGACGTCATGGAAGCGCGGATCACCGATCTTGGCATCCTTGTCGGCGGTGGCGATCTTCATCGCCTCGGCCACCACGCGGATATACTCGGCCGAGTTGTGCCCCATCGCCCGAAGATCGAAATGCTCCAGGATGTTCAGCATCTCGATCAGTTGGATGCCGCCACCGGGCGGGTGGTTGGTGGCGATGCGATGGCCGCGATAGGTGCCCCACAGCGGCGCGTTCTCCTCCACCGCGCACGCGGCCAGATCCTTGCGGCTCAGCAGCCCGTCATGGGCTTCCATGTCCGCAACGATCTGGTCGGCGATGGCGCCGGTGTAGAAATCATCGGCGCCATGGTCGGCGATGCGGCGGAAGGTGCGGGCCATGTCGGGGTTGCGCAGCCGGTCACCCACCGCGTGCACGGCACCGTCCGGCTTGACGTAGATCTTCCGCGTGGCGGGGAATTTCGTGACGATCCCGATATTGCCGTCGCGCCCGGCGATGGGCGGGCGATTCCAGAACTCGCTGACATGCGGGCGCACCAGGAACCCGTTCTCGGCATAGTCGATCGCGGGGCCCATCAACTCGGCCAGCGTCCGTGTGCCGAAGCGGCGCAGCGCGGTATCGAAGGCGCGCAGGGTCATCGGCGTGGTGATGGCCTGGTAGCCGATCTCGTTCAGCCGCCCTTCCAGGATGAAGCCCCAGCCATCCGCGGCCTCGTGCAGGATGCGGTTCTGCCACATGTCGGGCCGCACCGCCGACGGCGCGCGGCCGTGGAAATCCAGCGTCGTATGGACACCCTGTCCGGGCAGATAGATCTGCATGTTGCCCATGCCGGCGATGCCGCACATCTGCGGATCGACCGCGGCCTGCACCAGGGCGGCACCAATCGCGGCATCCACCACGTTGCCGCCGGCGGCCAGGATGTCGGCGCCGACCTCGGCGGCTTCGGGCTGGGCGGCGGATACCATGCCATGGGTCATCGGGGGACGCTCCGTCATCGTGGTTCTTGACCGCGATTACAGCACGTTCCGCGCCGGCCGGCATCCGGGTGGGTCGCTGTCAGCCTCGCTTGCGGCGGATCGCCCCAAGCCCCGGCAGCCCCGCGGCCAACAACGCCAGCGACGCGGGTTCCGGGGCCGCGGTGATCGCGAACTCGCCCGACTTCAAACCCTGACCGGTACTCGGCAATCCGCTGATCAGCCCGCTTTGCAGCAGGGTGCCGGTGCGCGAGAATTGGCGCAGCGTACCATCCGCTGCGACCACCACCCACAGCGTGCCATCAGCGGGGTCCAGCGCCAGGGCATCCAGATGGTCGAACCCGGTCGCGAACGACGACAGGACGGCGCCGGTCATCGAATAGTTGGTGATGCGGTTGGACGCTTCCCCACTGATCCACAACGAATCGTTGCTGGCATCATAGGTGATGCCTTCGACCGTCGCCGTGGTCCCGTTGTATGCCGCGGCGCCCGAATTCACCGTGAAAACCACCTGCGGATTCTGCCAGTTGGCGTCGGTGCGGATGACCTTCTCCTGGAACACCCCGGCGTCGTCGACGGCCAGCAACTGCACAGCGAAGTTCGAGGTCCCGTTCGAGGTGCCATCCCAGGTCTGTTCCTGGTGGTTCACCAGGAAGCCGAGCGTGCCCTGCGCGACGTGGCTGACGCCGGTCGATACGCCGGTCAGCGTGTACTGGCCCGCGGTGGCGGGCGACCCGAAGGTGGAGCCCATCCCGTTGGTCGTGATGACGTTGGTGACCGCCAGCATGCCTTCGTTGAAACTGGCGGCATTCCCGGCCCCATAGGCCCACGCGAAACTGCGGACCAGCGTGGTGCCCTGCACCACGTAGATCCGCCTGTTGAACATGTCGCTCAGGTAGTAGGCGCTGGCTGGCCCGGTGAACACAGCTGCCTGGGTCGGCGGGGCAAGGATGGCGGCAAGCGAGGCTACGGCGAACAGACGGCAGGCAAGGCGGCGCATCGTGGTGACTTTCTTCCGGACAAAATTCCGAAAGCAATATTCACGCCAGTTTCGTAACATATTGACGTTGGATGCGGCCGTCGGATATCGCCAGGACCTGCCCAACAGGACTGTAAATTCCGCCGACAGCCATTAGCCCAGTAACCGCCCGATCACCCGTGCGGTATAGTCCACCACCGGAATGATCCTGCCATAATTGATCCGCGTCGGACCGATCACGCCGATCGCGCCGACGATGCGTCCGCCGTCGTTGCGCGCCGGCGCGACCACCATGGACACGCCGGATGTGGTGAACGCCCCGCTCTCCGCCCCGATGAAGATCCGCACCCCGTCGGATTGCTCGGCCAGCTCCAGCAGCTTGAGCATGGTTTCCTGCGCCTCCAGCCGCTCGAACAGCGATTGGATCGAGGCCAGGCGCTCGATCTGGGTCACGTCCGACAGCAGACGCGCCTGCCCGCGGACGATCAGGCTGCCGGACCGGCCCTCGCCGGTCCAGGTCGCCAGGCCGGCTTCCACGACATGGGCGGCCAGCGAGTCGAGCTCGGTGCGGTTGGCGGCCATCTCCTCGGCCACCACCTTGCGCAGATCGGCCAGCGGGCGGCCCGACAGGCGGGCGTTCAGGTAGTTGCCGGCCTGCTGCAGCGCGGATGGCGGCAGCCCGGGCGGAGTCTCGATCACCCGGTTCTCCACATGCCCGTCGGCGGCGACCAGCACCACCAGCGCCCGGCCCGGACCCAGGGGCACGAATTCGATATGCCGCAGCTCGCCTTCCGTCTTGGGCGCCAGCACCAGGCCCGCGGCAGCGGACAGGCCCGCCAGCAGCAGGCTGGCATCCGCCAGCGTGTCTTCCAGGCTGCGACCCGACGCGGCCAGCGTGGCGGTGATCGACTCCCGTTCCTCCTCGGTCAGTTCGCCGAAATGCAGCAGCCCGTCCACGAACAGCCGCAGCCCCTGGTCCGTGGGCAGACGGCCGGCCGAGGTATGCGGGGCGAACAGCAGGCCGGAATCGGTCAGGTCGGCCATCACGTTGCGAATGGTCGCCGGCGACAGGTTCATCGGCAGGCGGCGCGACAGCGTGCGGCTGCCCACCGGCTCGCCGGTTTCGACATATTGTTCGACGATCTCGCGCAACACGGCGGCGGCGCGGACATCGAGGCCGGGCGGCATGGCCGGTCCAAGGCCGCCGACGCGGCCAATCAGGCGCGACGAGGCTCCGGGGGGCGGGATTCGCGTGCTCATGGTCTCGGGCTCCGTCCCGCAAACCTAGGAAGCGGGTCGGCGCAGGTCAATCGGCGCAAATCCCTACGCAAGGCTCCCTGGGGCGACCTATCCCCGATCGTACAGGGCCACCGCGTTGTTCAGGAAGAAGTCGCGCTTCTTCGTCTCGGACAACGGCATCGGCAGCACGTGGTCGGGGTCGTCGTAGTCCCAATGCGGATAGTCGGTTGCGAACAGCAGCCGGTCCCAGCCGATCCAGTCGATGGCGTCCAGCACCTGCTCCCGCCTCGCCGGTTCCTCCATCGGCTGCGTCGTCAGCCAGATGCTCTCGCGGATATATTCCGACGGCAGGCGCGTCAGATGCGGGGTCTCCTCGCCCAGCCGCTTCCACAGCTTGTCCAGCCGCCAGGCCAGGCTCGGCACCCAGGCGAACCCGGCTTCGATCATCACCAGGCGGAATGTCGGCAGCCGCTGGAACACACCCTCGATCACCATCGAGGTCACGAAGGCCTGGCTCGCCTGCGCATGGCCGACCATGTCCTCGATATAATAGGACGGCCAGCCCGACCCGCTGACCGGATAGCCGCCGAAGCCGAACGCGTGCACACCGACCGGCAAGTTGGCGGCGGCGGCGGCCTCATAGATCTTCCAGTACCGCTTCTGGCCCGCCGGCTCGGACGTCCGGCTCAGCATCAGCACCTGCACGAAATGCGAGTCGGCGGCATAGCGCTCGATCTCGGCGACCGCGGCCTCGGCGTCTTCGTACGGCACGACGATCGAGCCCTTCAGCCGCGGTTCCGCCAGCAGCCATTCATGCAGCTGCCATTCGTTCATGGCGTGGCAGACGGCCGCTCCGAATTCACGGTTCTGATAGCTCTGGCCGTTGTCGCCGGTCGCGTTCAGGATGCCCAGGACACAGTTGTTCTGGTCCAGCAACTGCTTGCGCAGGAATGGCAGGTCCGACCCGGGCTTGCCGCCTTCCGGCCAGGCATCGCGGCGGGCGGCGTTGGGCTGGCCCTTGGGATAGGCGGGACCCGCCTGATAGGCCTGCCGTGGGCGCGAGCCGAACATCTGCATATGCTCGATCCAGCGCTTTTCCAGATACGGATGCAGGTCCTTGTCGCTGCGCCGCTGCGGATGGATGTCGCAATCGGCCGTGGCGAGCTTGGACTGGTTCGCGCCAGCAGGCGTCGGACGCGTCGTGACCTGGACGTTCATGGCACCGTCTCCGTCAGGCGGGCATAGGTTGCCCGGGGATTGTCGATCATGATCTTGCGCACCAATGCGCGCGACAGGCCAGCGGGAAGCACATCCTCCCCATCGAACTGCCAGTGCGGGTAGTCGGTCGAGAACAGCAGCAACTCGTCCGAGTCCAGGTGTTCCATCAGCTTCTGGAACATCTCCTCGGTGGGCGGGGCGTCGCAGGGCGTGATGGTCAGGCGGACATTGGACTTCACCACCTCGGTCGGCGCGCGGTCGACCCAGGGCACCTCCATCCGCAAACCGCGCCAGAACTTGGTCAGGCGCCACAGATGCGCGGGCAGCCAGGTGAAGCCCGATTCCAGCAGCACGACCTTCAGGTCTGGGAACTTGGTGAACACGCCCTCGCAGATCAGCGACGACAGGCCCTGCTGGAACGCGGCGGCCTGCGCGGCGTAGTCCTCGGTATAGTACGACGGCCAGCCCAGCGGCGTGACCGGATGGCGATAGGCACTGCCGGCATGGATGCCGATGGGCAGGCCATGCTTCTCGGCCGCCGCGTAGATCGGCCAGTAATGACGCTTGCCCAGCGGCATGTCGCCCATCACCAGCATCAGCACCTGCACGAAGCGCTTGTCCGGGGCGACGCGGTTGATCTCGTCCA
>CAYZKM010000172.1:0-8572 GCA_964478525.1 uncultured Bifidobacterium sp. | reverse complement strand
GACCCCATCACCCTGCTCGGCCTTTTCTTCCTGGTGATGTCGCTCGTTTCCGCCGCTTTCATCCGGGCCGTCGAACGCCTGCTCAACCGGAGACCCTCGCGATGACCGACAAACCGATGGTGCGTTTCGACAAGGTCTCGAAGCGTTACGGACCCTTGACCGTGCTCGATTCCCTCGAGCTCGATATCCACAAGGGCGAGAAGGTCGCCATCATCGGGCCCTCGGGCTCGGGCAAGACCACGGTCCTGCGCATGCTGATGACGCTCGAGAAGATCGATGGCGGCGACGATTTCCGCACCCTCGGTCCCAAGGTCGGCGCCCATGAAGGCGGACCGTTCCTGTGGACCAACCGCAACAAGCGCAGCATCGCGCTCGATCTGCGCAAGCCCGAGGGGCAGGCGGTCGCGCGCGACATCGTCTCGACCGCCGATGTGCTGCTGGAGAATTTCTCCGCGTCCGTCATGAAGCGCTTCGGCCTGGACTACGCCACCCTCTCGGCCACCAATCCGCGCCTGATCTATTGCGCCGTCTCGGCCTATGGCCGCACTGGCCCGCTGGCCGACCGGCTGGGATTCGACCCGATCACCCAGGCCGAGAGCGGCTTCATGTGGATGAACGGCGAACCCGAGCATGTCGGGCTGCGCACCGGCCCGTCGATCATGGACATGAGCACGGCGATGATGACCTGCAACGCCGTGCTGGCCGCCCTGTTCGCGCGCGAACGTCTGGGCAGGGGTCAATACATCGAATCCGCCCTGTTCGACACCGCCGTGACCATGACCGGCTTCCACGCGCTGAACTACATGATCAGCGGGAACGAGCCGAAGCGTTTCGGCAACAACAGCCGCGACACCGTCCCCACCGCGGCGTTCGAGACCGCGGACGGCCCGATCTATATCGCCTGCGCCAACGACCGGACCTGGCAGCGTCTGGCGTCACAGGTCCTGGATCGCGCCGACCTCGCCGCGAGCCACGCCGCCACGGCCGATCGGGTGCGCGACCGCGACCAGATCCTTGAAACCGTCGGTGCCATCCTGCGCGACCAGCCCCGCGCGTACTGGCTGCAGCGGATGCGCGCCGCGGGGGTCCCGGCGGGGTCGATCAACTCGATCGCCGAGGCGTTCGACGGCCCCGACATCGTCGCGCGCGGGCTGGTCTCCACCATTCCCCACCCCACCGCCGGCACCGTGCCCAATGTCGCGCTGTCGATCCGCATGACCGGCACGCCGCTGGCCGACCCGGTCGCCGCCCCCACGCTGGGGCAGCATTCCCCCGAAATCCTGCGCGACGTGCTGGGCTATGACCAGGCGCGGATCGACCGCCTGGTCGCCGCCGGCGTGGTCGGGTCGGCCTGACCCGTCCGACATCCGCCACGACAGCGCCGTCGATTCCCCCTATCTGTCGGCGATGATCGCGACCGATACCCGCGCCTGGGTCCGCATGCCGTCCGGACACCGGCTGGACCTGCTGAACCCCACGCCGTTCGACTGGACGGACGAGGACCTGGCCCTGGGCCTTGCCCGCACCTTCCGCTGGGGCGGGCATTCCACCTGGGCGCACCCGCTGTCGGTGGCGCAGCACTCGCTGCTGGTCCTGGCGCTGCGGCGCAATGCCAGCGCCACCGGCCTGTCGGATGCGCTGTCGCGGCGCGAATTGCTGCACGATGCCGACGAGGGGCTGCTGGGCTTCGACCCGATCTCGCCGCTGAAACCGTTCCTCGGCCCCGGCTATGCGGCGCTGGCCGAACGGCTGCGGATCGCCATCGCCAGCCGCTATGCGCTGCCGGAATGGACGGCGATGGGCAAGCGCGTCCACAAGAAGGCCGACCGCATCGCCGCCGCGTCCGAGGCCGTGCACATCGCCGGCTGGACCCGCGACGAGGTGCGCCGCACCCTGGGCATCGCCGACAGGCCCGCCGATACCGACCCGCTGGCGGCGTGGTTCGACGTGCCGCCGTGGCAGCCCTGGCCCGCCGGCGTCGCGGCCGAACGCTTCCTGGCGGTGCTGCGGCGCCTGGCGGTTCCGGCGTGAGCGCGGACACGATCTTCGCCATGGCCTCGGGCGCGGGGCTGGCGGCGATCGCGGTGATGCGCCTGAGCGGTCCGGCCACGCTGGCGGCGCTGGCAACGCTGTGCGGCGACCGGGTTCCCGCCCCGCGCCAGGCGGCGCTGCGCCGGCTGCGCGACCGGGACGGCGTCGCGCTGGACCAGGCCATCGTGCTGTGGCTGCCGGGTCCGACGACCTATACCGGCGAGGATTCGGCCGAGCTGCACCTGCATGGCGGGCGCGCGGTGGTCGAGGCGGTGGCCGACGCGCTGATCCGGCTTGGCCTGCGCCCCGCCGATCCCGGGGAGTTCACCCGCCGCGCCTTCCTGAACGGGCGCATGGACCTGGTGGAGGCCGAGGCGGTGCACGACCTGGTCTCGGCCGAGACCGAAGCGCAGCGCCGCCAGGCCCTGCGCCAGCTCGACGGCGCCCTCGGCGCGACCTACCAGGGCTGGGCAGCCGACCTGCGGACCGTGCTGGCGCAGCAGGAAGCGCTGATCGACTTCCCCGACGAGGACTTGCCCGAAGCGGTGGAAGCCGCCCTGCTGGCCACCATGGCACGGGTGCGGGCGGCCATCGCGGCCCATCTGGATGACGGCCATCGCGGCGAGAAGCTGCGTGCCGGCCTGTTCTTCGCCATCACCGGCCCACCCAATGTCGGCAAGTCCTCGCTGATCAACGCGCTGGCCGGGCGGGATGTGGCGATCGTCTCGGCCGTGCCGGGCACCACCCGCGATGCGCTGGAGGCGCGTGTCGTGCTGGGCGGGGTGCCGGTGACGCTGGTCGATACCGCCGGCCTGCGCGCCACCGCCGACGCGATCGAGGCCGAGGGCGTGCGGCGTGCCCGGCGACGCACGCCCTCGGCCTCGATCGCGTCGGCGGTGGCGCGATCGAGGCCGAGGGCGTGCGGCGTGCCCGGCGACGCGCCGAGGAGGCCGACCTGGTCATCGCGATGGTCGAGCCCGGCAGCGCCGACCTCTCCTCTGGCGCCACCGCCGATGCCCGCCATCTGCTGGTGGCGGGCAAGGCCGATCTCGGCGGCCCCGCCCCGCCCGGTGCGCTGCGCGTCAGCACCCTGACCGGCGCGGGGCTGGACCGGCTGCGCGAGGTGCTCGCATCAGCGGCACGCACGCTGACCCAGGCCGAGGGTCCGCCGCCACTGACACGCGCGCGCCACCGCTCGGCGCTGGAGGACGCGCTCGACCATCTGCGGCGCGCCGGGACGGCGGACCTGGCCGAGCTGCGCGGCGAGGACCTGCGCCTGGCGCTGCGCGCGCTGGGGCGGATCACCGGGCATGTCGGGGTGGAGGACATTCTCGACACGCTGTTTTCGCAGTTCTGCATCGGCAAGTAGGCGTCGTTTCTCCCTGGGGCTTCTCCCTGGGGGCGTCCCTGGGGGCGTCCCTGGCGACTTCCCTGGGGGCGCCCCTTCCCAACCGCGCGTGCAGGCGTCACCCTGCCCGGGATGCGCACTCTGCTCAGGGGATTGAAGAAGCTGTTCGCCGCCATCGGCATCGTCTTTCTGCTGGCGGCGGTCGCGACCGGCGTCGCGCTGTGGTTCACCGTGCCACGCGGGCACATGCAGGCGCGCATCCCCATCCTGTCGGCCCCGGTCGATGTCGGCTTCGACCAGGATGGCATCCCCCGCATCCGCGCCGCCACCGAACGCGATGCCGTCGCCGTGCTGGGCTATGTCCATGCCCGCGACCGGATGTTCCAGATGGACCTGATGCGCCGCGCCGCCTCGGGCCGGCTGTCCGAGATCGCCGGTCCCGTCACCCTGCCGATCGACCGGATGATGCGCACCCTGGGGCTGCGCCTGCGCGCAGCCGAGGACCTGGCCGCCCTGCCCGCCGATGCCCGCGACCTGCTGGAGGCCTATGCCGCCGGGGTGAACGCGCGGATCGAGGCGCGTGGCCGCTTCATCGCCCCCGAGTTCCTGCTGCTGGGCAAGCCCGAGCTCTGGCAGCCGGTCGATTCGCTGCTGTGGGGCAAGACGATGGGCATGTGGCTGTCGATGAACTGGCGCACCGAGCTGTCGCGCCTGGCGCTGTCCGGACGCCTGCCCGAGGCGCTGATCGACCAGCTCTGGCCGCCCAAATCCGACCCTGGCCGGCCCGAGGCCGCCATCCCCGCGCAATCCCGCCTCGCCAGCACGGCCGCGCGCCTGGACGCCGCCCTGCCCCGCTTCCCCGCCCCGCACACCATGCCGCCGTCAGCATCGAACGAATGGGCGGTGGACGGGCGCTTCACCGCGACCGGGGCGCCGCTGCTGGCGGGCGAACCGCATCTAAACCTGGCCTATCCCGGCATCTGGTACCTGGCGCGGATCGACCTGCCCGACCGTGCCCTGGTGGGCGCGACCGGGCCCGGCGTGCCCGGCCTGGTGATCGGACATAACGGCCACATCGCCTGGACCTTCACCACCACCGGCGCCGACGTCCAGGACATCTTCATCGAGACCCCGCTGGGCCCCGACACCTATGCCACCCCCGACGGGCCACGCCCGTTCCTGCGCCGGACCGAGATCATCAAGGTCCGCGGCGCGCCTGACGAGACCCTGCAGGTGCGGGAAACCCGGCACGGCCCGGTGATCAGCGATATCCAGCCCGCCCCCGATGGCGCGGTGCTGGCCGTGTCGATGGCCAACCTGCAGCCGGGCGACACCGCCGCGGCCGGGCTGATCGCGCTGAACCGCGCCCGCTCGGTGGCCGAGGCGGGCCAGGCCGCGGCGATGATCACCTCGCCGGTGCAGAACCTGCTCGTCGCCGACAGGACCACGATCGGGCTGTTCGTCACCGGGCGCGTGCCGCTGCGCCGCGCGGGGGACGGGTCGCGGCCGGTGCCGGGCGCGGACGGGGCGCATGACTGGATCGGCTGGGCCGGCGGGTCGCGGCTGCCCAGCCTCGTCGCCCCCGCCAGCGGACACCTGGTGAATGCCAACGACCGGATCGCCCCGCCCGACTTCCCGGTCTTCCTGGGCCGCGACTGGTTCGGCGACTGGCGCGCCCGCCGCATCCGCCAGATGCTGGGCGCGACCGGGCGCCACACCGCGATCGGCTTCGCCCGCATGCAGGCGGATGTGACCAGCAGCTTTGCCCAGCAGATCCTGCCGGTCCTGCTCGCCACGCCGGTCCCGCCCGCCATGGCGCGGCTGCGCGAGATGCTGGGCGGCTGGGACGGCGCCATGACGATCGAGGCGCCCCAGCCGCTGATCTTCAACGCCTGGATCACCGCCTTCTACCAGCGCGTCCTGGCCCATGCCGGCATCCCGCCCGAACATGGCGGCCCGGTGACCGACTTCGTCGCCCATGTCCTGTCCCCGGCCGGTGCGGACTGGTGCGGCGGCGACTGCGCGCCGATGCTGGCCGAGGCCCTGGCCACCGCCGCCACGGACCTGACCGCGGCCTATGGCGCCGATCCCGCCGCCTGGCGCTGGGGCGCGGCCCATGTCGCCCTGTTCCAGCACCCGCTGCTGCGCACCATCCCGGTGCTGGGGCCGCTGTCCACGATCTCGATCCCCAGCCCCGGCGATGACAGCACCGTCAACCGCGGCGGCCTGAATGCCCGGCTGCAGAACGTGCACGGGGCGGCGTTCCGCGGCGTCTATGACCTGGCCGACCTGGATCGCAGCCTGTTCATCATGGCGCCGGGCCAGTCGGGCAATCCGCTCAGCCGGCATGCGCGAGATTTCCTGACGCGCTGGCGCGATGGTGCTACGATCACCATCGGCCCGAACGCGGCCGAGACCAGAGGAACGATCCGGGCCTTTCCATGAACGAGAACAGCTTCGACGGGTACGAGGACTACCTGACCGACGGCGTCATGCTGCGCCGCTGCGTGGCCTGGGTGATCGACTGGATCGTGATCGGGCTGCTGATCGCGCTGCTGTCGGTGGCGCTGGCCGCCATCGGTGCCCTGACCCTGGGGGTGGGGTTCGGCCTGTTCGTCATCATCCCGCTGGTTCCGTTCCTGTATCAGCTGATCTCGCTGGCCGGCCCGCACAACGCCACACCCGGCCAGCGCGCGCTGGGCCTGATCGTCCGCCGCAACGACGACCTGGGCCCGCCGACCGGATTCCAGGCCATCGTCACCGTGCTGGGCTATGTGCTGACGGTCGCCACCTCGGGCCTGCTGCTGCTGGTCGCCCTGTTCACCACCCGCCACCGGACCCTGCACGACATCGCCGCCGGCCTGGTCGTGATCCGCCTGCGCGCGCTGGAGGCGTTGACCCCGCCGCCGGGCTACTGGAACAATGGGCCATCAGGCTCCTACTCACCGCGTCACGGCCCATGACCTTCAAGCCGCCCCGCCGCCCGCAGTTCTTCTACACGACGGCGCCGCTGCCGTGCCCGTACGTGGCCGGGCGTGTGGAACGCAAGGTCGTCACCGAGATCACCGGGCTGGAGGCCGAGGCGCTGCACGACCGGCTGTCGCGCGCCGGGTTCCGCCGCAGCCACAACATCGCCTATGCCCCGGTCTGCCCGTCGTGCCAGTCCTGCATCCCGATCCGCATCCCGGTGGCGACGTTCCAGCCCGACCGCACCCTGCGCAGGATCAACAAGGCGAATGCCGAGCTGGAAGGCTACGAGGTGCAGGCACGCGCCACCACCGAACAGTACCAGCTGTTCCAGCGCTATCAGCAGGCCCGCCACGGCGACGGCGACATGGCGACCATGAGCTTCTACGACTATCGCGCCATGGTCGAGGACACGCCGATCGAGACCTCGGTCATCGAATTCCGCGACCGCGACGACCGCCTGGTCAGCGCCTGCCTGACCGATCGCCTGGCCGATGGCCTGTCCGCCGTCTACAGCTTCTTCGCCCCGGGGATGGAGAAGCGCTCGCTGGGCACCCATGCCGTCCTCTGGCTGATCGACCGCGCGAAGCTGCTCGGCCTGCCCTATGTCTACCTGGGCTATTGGGTGCCCGAGAGCCGGAAGATGGCCTACAAGGCGCGCTTCCGCCCGGCCGAGATCCTGATCGGCGGCGCGTGGCGCCTGCTGTCCGAGAGCGATTTCGCCACGCCGGACGCCCTGCGCCAGGCGTTGGTGCCGGAATCCGCCTGCTGATGCCGCCGCGCCCATGACCGGCGAACCCGACTGGCTGGTCTGGGCGCGCGAGATCCAGGCGATGGCGCAGACCGGGCTGGAATTCACCCGCGACCCCTATGACATCCAGCGGTATCGGTCACTGCGGGGCCTGGCCGCGCGGATCATGGCCGCCCATACCGCGGCCGACCTGGCGATGATCGAGGCGCTGTTCGACGCCGAGGCCGGCTATGCCACGCCGAAGATGGGCGTGCGCGCGGCGGTGTTCGACGCGGCCGGGCGCATCCTGATGGTGCGCGAAACCGCCGACGACCACCGCTGGACGCTGCCGGGCGGCTGGGCCGACGTGAACCAGACCGCCGCCGAGTCCGCCGCGCGGGAGGTGTTCGAGGAATCCGGCTACATCGTCCGCCCCGTCAAGCTGGCCGCGGCCTGGGACAAGGCGCGGCAGGGCCTGGTACTGGGACCGTTCTCGATCACCACGATGTGGTTCATCTGCGCGCTGGAAGGCGGAACCGCCACGACCAGCCTGGAAACCAGCGAGGTCGGCTGGTTCGCCGAGGATGCGATCCCGGCCGACCTGTCCGCCCGCCGGGTCAACCCGCGCCAGATCGCGCGGATGTTCGCCCATTGGCGCAACCCCGCCCTGCCGGCCGAGTTCGACTGACCGCTGCTAGCGCGCTTTCCGGCTGACCGTAGATGCCGCGCTGATCTCTCCCCTACATACTTACCCGACAGGCCACGGTGGCTTGACTAGAAAAGATACTCTACCGCGACCCGAATCCCCTGCCCCACTGGCCGGATGGCCGCGGCCGGGCGTGCCTCCGCCGCAGGTTGAACAGCCACAGCCCGATCAGCCCGGCCCCCAGCAGGCCCACCGTGATGCTGCCCGCGCCGGGCGGCGGCATCGCCTCGGTTGCGGCGGCGTCCTGGACGGCCGGCGCCGCAATCGTCCGAAGCGTGTCGGCATCCGTCGGCAGCAGGGCATTCACCAGGCCCAGCGCCAGAAGGGTCGCCGCCACGACGATGACAGGTGCCTTGCCGCCCATCCGCTCGTCCTCGATGCCGGGCCTGCCGGCCAGTGTGACGGTAGGCCCCCGGCAGGGTGGCGTTGAGGATCGGAATATACCCATCCGCCCGGCGATCCTTCGCTGGCGCAGCATGGCGGTTTCTGGTCCCCTGGCGCACCAACCACGGAGTCGCGGGTCATGGCACTGGTCATCACGGTCGCGCAGCAGAAGGGTGGAACCGGCAAAACGACACTCGCGGCCAACCTCGCCGCCCTGCTGGCCGCCGACAGGCGGGTCGCGCTGCTGGACATCGATCCGCAGCGCAGCCTGACCCGCTGGCACCGGTTGCGGGCCCAGCGGGGGGCGAAGGTCCCGGCGCTGACGTTCTCGGACGTGGCGGGCTGGCGGCTGACCGCCGAGCTGGAGCGGCTGCAGCGGGACCATGACGGGAGCCGGATCGACAGC
>CAYZKM010000171.1:0-8593 GCA_964478525.1 uncultured Bifidobacterium sp. | reverse complement strand
GCCTCGCTGCTGTGGGTCGGCTGGTTCGGGTTCAACGCCGGTTCGGCGGTGGGTGCCAACGGCCGCGCCGGCATGGCGATGGCGGTGACGCAGATCGCGACGGCGGCGGCAGCGCTGGGCTGGCTGTTCGCCGAGTGGATGACCAAGGGCAAGCCTTCGGTCCTGGGCGCGATCTCGGGTGCGGTGGCCGGCCTTGTGGCGATCACCCCGGCAGCCGGTTTCGTCCTGCCTGGCTCGTCTATCATCATCGGCCTGGTGGCCGGCGTGGTCTGCTTCTGGGCGGCAACCAGCCTCAAGCACATGCTGGGCTATGACGACAGCCTGGATGCGTTCGGTGTGCATGGCGTGGGTGGCATCGTGGGCGCGCTGCTGACCGGCGTGTTCGCCTTCGGCCCGCTGTCGGCGACGGACGCCAGCCCGGACGGGTCGGCCGGCGGGTTCGACCAGCTGAAGCTGCAGGCGCTGGGTGTCGTGGTGACGCTCGTCTACAGCGGTGTCGCGACATTCATCCTGCTGATGGTGACCAAGGCGCTGGTCGGCCTGCGGGTCGGCGAGGAGGAAGAGCGGGAAGGCCTCGACCTCGTGCTGCACGGCGAACAGGTGTTCTGACACCAGCCGGGGATGGGGCGTCGCCGAAGGGCGGCGCCCGCAGGCGCATGCATGAGCCCGGGGATCCCGGGCCAGGCCTGGCGGCCCATCCGGAACCGGCGTCCGCGTAACAAGAAACCTTACCGGAACAGTTGCACATGACGCACAACGACAAGACCTATCGAGGCCGAGCGCCGACCCTGGCCGGCCTTCTGCTGGCCACTGTTGCGATCCCGGCCTATGCGCAGGCCCCGGCGGCAGCCCCTCCCGCGCCCGCCACCGCGGCATCCGCCCCCGCTGCCGCCCCCACCGCCCCGGCCGAGGAGAAATATGGCGGCCTGGTGATCGACGGCATCAAGCTGTCCGGCCAGATCCAGGGTGGCGTGCTGTTCAATCCGTTCCGGCCCAACACCGGGCTGAATTTCGGGCAGTTGTTCACCGATCATGCCAACCAGGCACAGCTGAACCAGACGCTGCTGACCGCGCAGAAGGAGATCGACAAGACCAATACCGGGTTCCAGTGGGGCTTCAAGCTGCAGTTCATGTACGGCTCGGATGCGCGGTATACGCAGTTCCTGGGCGAGTTGAACAACGTCGTACCGAACCAGCGCTACCAGTTCGACGTGGTCGAGGCGAATGTGCAGCTTCGCCTGCCGATCTTCTCGGGCGGCATGGACGTGAAAGCCGGCCAGTACACGACGCCGCTGGGTTTTGAAACGATCGACCCGTCGACCAACCCATTCTACTCGCATTCGTACATCTTCCAGTTCGGCCTGCCGTTCAAGCATACCGGACTGCTGACGACGTCCCATGTCAGCGACGTGGTCGACCTGTATGCCGGCCTGGATACCGGTGCCAACACCACCTTTGGTCCGCTCGGTGACAATAACGGCGCCATCGGCGGCATCTTCGGCTTCGGCCTGACGCTGATGGAGGGCAAGCTTTCCGTCCTCGCCCTGACGCATCTGGGCCCGGAGCAGGCGACGCGCGTGCTGTCCCCGATCGGGATCAACGCCAACGGCACCTGGCGGTCGTTCAACGACATCCTGATCACCTACAAGGCCAGCGAGGCGCTGACGCTGACCACCGAGTTCAACTGGGTGCGCGACAGCTACGGGCTGAACGGGCGGGCGGTGAACGGGTTCGGCGCGGCGCAGTACGTGTCCTATGCGCTGACCGACACGCTGACGCTGAACGGGCGGGCGGAAATCTGGCGTGACGACAACAACTTCTTCGTCGCGTCCTTCTCGGGCAACAGCGACCCGATCCGCTTCCAGCAGGGTCTGCCGGCACGCTCGCCGGTCTATGCGGCCCCGGGCACCAACACCACCTACGGGTCACTGACCCTCGGTGTGACCTACAAGCCCGACATGCCCGTGCCGGTGACCGGGCTGATGATCCGCCCGGAGATCCGGTGGGATCACGCGCTGACCAACAACAAGCCGTTCAACAACAACGGCGTGACCAACGCCGGCGGCACCGCCAACAACTTCACCTTCGGCGCCGACATCGTCGTGTCGTTCTGACACGACGCCGTACGAACGAAAGGCCGGGGTGTTCGCACCCCGGCCTTTTTCGTGGGCGGATGGTTCGGATCAGATGCCCAGCAAATGCAGCTTCTGCGCGGCGGCAACCAGCGCACCCAGCAGCACGACGGTAGAGCCGATCACGACCGGCATCTGCCACCAGCTTGGCAGCTTGGCGACAACCTGCGTGACCAGGACATCGAGCTTGCCACTGACCTCGGCGACTTTCTGTTGCAGTTGACCGAGGCGGATTTCCACCCGCTCCATCCGGCCCTCCATCCGATCCATGCGGGCATCGAGCCGGTCCATCCGGTTTTCGATGCCGTCCATGCGCAGTTCAACGCTGGCCATACGAACCTCCATGCCGGGAACATGAGGTCCGCCGCCGCCGGACGCAAGTGGAATCAGAGGTGATTGTACCGGTTCAGGATACATCGCCATCTTTCGTGCGCTCTCGCTCATACCGTTGTACCCACAACAGGTTTACCAGCCTTACGCCGATCCCATCATGGGTACGAATGGTTAAGGAAAGCCCAAAGGCTATAGCGTCAGCCCGCCATCCACCGTGATCGTCTGCCCGGTCACCATTGCCGCGCCGAAGCCCAGGAACAGCACCACCTCGGCCAGGTCCTCGGGCGTGCAGCGGCGCTTCAGCACGGCGCGCTCGATCGATTGCTGGCGCTCCTCGTTGGTCCATTCCACCATCCAGGAGCTGTCGACCGCGCCGGGGGCGATGGCGTTCACCCGCACCTCGGGTGCCAGGGCGCGGGCCAGGTTCTGCGTCATGTTCACCACCCCCGCCTTGGTCGCCCCATAGGCCAGGCTGCTGCCCGCACGCCCAAGCCCGGCGATCGAGGCGGTGGACACGATCGCCCCCCGCGCCGCCTTCAGCGCCGGCGCGGCTGCCTTGGCACAGCGGAACACGCCGATCAGGTTCACCGCCAGAAGCTGCTGCCACAGCTCCTCGGTGATCAGGTCCAGTTGCGCGGGCGCGATCCGGTGCCGCGTGCCCGGCGTGCCGGCATTGGCGAACAGCAGGTCCAGCCGCCCCAGATCGGCCACCGCCTTCTGCACCATCCGCGGCGCGTCCTCGGCATCACCGACATTGCCCGGCGCCATGATGGCCTTGCCGCCGGCTTCCACCAGCCTGTCCACCGCTTCCGGCCCGCGCGGGTCGTCGGCCAGGAAGTTCACCGCCACCGTCGCGCCGAACTTCGCCAGCATCTGGCAGGTGGCGAAGCCGATGCCCGAGGCACCACCGGTCACCAGGGCCGTCTTGCCGGCCAGGTCGTAGCTGATCATTTCCCCTCCATCGGACCGATCCTGCGCAGTGCCTGCTTCAGCGCCAGCAGCTTGCGGTCCCGTTCACGGAACAGTTCCTCGGGCGAGCGATCGCCCCAGTCGAAATAGCCTTTTCCCGCCATCACGCCCGACCGGCCCGCCTCGATCAGCCGGTCCAGCGTCTCGCTGTTCGGGCGCGGCACCGGCGGGGTGTAGCTGCCGTTCTTCAACCCCTGCTGCATCAGCGCCAGCCCGGTGAAGTCGGCCTTCGCCATGATGCCCAGGATCGGAATGCGCAGCGCCAGCCCGTGCAGGACGGAATCGTCGATGTCCTTGGGCGTGACCAGGCCCTCGTCCAGCAGGCGATAGACCTCCAGCTGCATCGCCGCCTGCAGGCGGTTGGCGACATAGCCCTGCACCATCTGCCTGAACACCACCGGCGCCTTGCCCATCGCGGCGACGATGTCGCGCACCGTGGTCACCGCGGCCGGATCGGTCTCGGGGCCCGGGCACAGGTCGACCAGGTCGCACAGATAGGGCGGCGTGTACCAATGGGCGATGACGGCGCGCTTCTGCAGCCCCGGCGGCACCAGCGGGAAGATGTCCAGGTTGGATGTGTTGGACGCCAGGATCGCGTCCTTCTCCATCAGCCCTTCCAGCTGCCCATACACGGCGCGCTTCACATCGGGGCGTTCGACCACGGCCTCGATCACCAGCGAGGCACCCTTCACCGCCTCGCCCAGCACCGGGTGGCAGCGCACCGCGGTCGACAGCCATTGGCGGTCCTTGCCCGCATCCACCTCTCCGGCATCCGCCAGCGTGGCCAGCGCCGTCGCCATCAGGCCCGGCGCTCGGGCCAGCGAGTCCGGATTATTGTCCGTCAGCCGGACCGAGTGCCCGCCCAGGGCGAACACCAGCGCCAGCGCGTGGCCCATCAGCCCCGCGCCGACAACCGCGACCTCTGCCATCTCTACACCCCCTCCGGCAGCCAGGGCTCCGGCGCCCGGCAATCGATATCCGTGGCCACGTCGACGATCACCGTCTCCTCGGACGCCAGCGCGTCCTTCAGCGCCGGCGCGATCTGCGCGGGATCTTCCACGCGAATGCCCTTCAGGCCGAACACCCGTGCCACGTCGGCGAAATTGGTGGGGCCGAAGCGCACCAGGTCGCGCACGTCGCCGGGCTTGTTGCCCTGCTGGCGCTGGATATTGGGCCAGCCCTGCCCGAAGCCGGAATTGTTGTTGATCACCAGCACCACGGCGATGCCGCGCCGGCGCGCGGTCTCCAGTTCCGTCAGGTGGTAGTAGATCGCCCCGTCACCCGACCAGCAGATCACCTTGCGTTGCGGTGCCGCGCATTTGGCGCCCAGCGCGGCGGGGAACGCCCAGCCGAGGGAGCCGGCGGCGCGCAGATAGGATTGGCCGGCGCCGTTCAGCTCGATCAGCGTGCTGCTCCAGATGCCGGAATAGCCGGTATCGGCCACCAGGATGCCGTCATGCGGCAGGGCACGGGTGATCTCGGCGCACAGCCGGTCCGGCCAGATGGGCACCGCGTTGTTGGCAAGGAACGGGGCGCGGGCCTCGCGCCAGGCTGCCATGATGCCGGCGGCGCGGTCGGCGAAGCCCGTGTCGCGGGCAGGCTTGCCCAGCGCCAGCAGCAGCCTGGCCAGTGTCGCCTTGGGATCGCCCATCAGGCCGAGCGTGTTGGGGTAGGTGCGGCCGAGCTCGGTGGGGTCGATGTCGATCTGGACGCAGGGCGTGTCGAGGGCGGGGATGCGCCAGGTATGCGTGACCTGATCGCCGGTCTCGCAGCCGATAAAGAACACCAGCTCGGCCTCGTGCACGATCTGGTTCGCCGGCGGGGCGGCGTAGTTGCCGGCGCAGCCGACCGACAGGCGGTGCGTGGTGGGGATGACGCCGCGCCCGCCCAGCGACGTGGCGACGGGGGCGGCCAGCGCCTCGGCCACGGCCAGGATCTCGGGCCCGGCGCCGGACATGGTGGCCCCCTCGCCGGCGACGATGACGACCTTCCGCGCCCCGCGCAGGGCGGCCGCGGCGGCGTCGATGTCGCTGTCCGACGGGGTGGGCCGATGCGGCGGCATGCCCAGCTGCAACGCCGGATCGGCGCGCGGGGTTTCGTGCACCATCGTGGTCTCGAACACCTCGGCCTGCAGCCCGTTCAGGTCCAGATGCGCCGGCCGTGGCGTGCCGGTCATCGTTTCACGCCAGGCCTGGCGCAGCAGGCGCGGCATGTCGGCGGCGGATTCGACGAAGGCCGAGAACTTGGTCACCGGCGCGAACATCGGCCCGTGCGGCAGTTCCTGGTACGCGTTGCGGTGCTGCATCGAGGGCTGCTTGCGCCCGGTCATGGCGATGACGGGCACGCGGCCGAGATAGGCATCCTGCAGGCCCGAGGCCAGGTTGAACGCGCCCACCGACTGCGCGAAGCAGATGCCGGGGCGTCCGGCGATGCGGGCATAGCCGTCGGCCATGTAGGCGACGGCCTTCTCGGAATGACCCAGCACCCGGGTGACGCCGATGGCGCCGAGTTCGATCAGCGTGCGACGCAGCACGGCGTCGATGAAGAAGACATGGGACGTGCCGTTCGCCGCAAGGCTGCGGGCGAGGTATTCGGCGCCGGTGACCGGTTCGGCTGGCATGTGTGTTTCCCCCGTTCTGGTCCGCCCGATGCTAGCGCATGATCACGCTGAGCGGAACCGTGGCAGCGGGTGAATCATGCGATCAAACAATGAGCTAGCGCGCTGACCGGTTACGGTCAGCCGGCAGGCGCGCGAGGGGCGGCGGAGCCCGGCGACAATCGGGTGGCGGCTATCGGGCGCGGGGCCGGCGACTGATCCTCAGCGCCGCACACGCCGCGCTGATCTCGCCCATACACACTCACCCAACGGGCCACAGTGGCTTGACCACCACGGATACTCTAAACTCGCGCGACACCGTCGCATCCACCCGCCAGAACAAGGAACCGTCCGATGGCCAAGGCATACTGGGTCAGCGTCTATCGCTCCGTCTCCGACACCGACAAGCTGGCCGCCTATGCCAAGCTCGCCGGCCCCGCCATCACCGCCGGCGGCGGCCGCTTCCTCGCCCGCGGCGAGCCGGCCAAGACGTACGAGCACGGGCTGCAGCAGCGCACCGTGCTGATCGAGTTCGACAGCGTCGCCCAGGCGATTGCCGCGCATGACAGCCCCGGCTACCAGGCCGCCCTCGCCGCGCTGGGCGACGGCGCGGTGCGCGAAATCCGCATCGTCGAAGGCGTCTGAACCACCCTTTTGCCCTGGCCGGCGCGACCCGCCGGTCAGAGCGAGTTCAGAAACGACAGCAGCTTCTCCCGGTCGTCGGGCTTCAGCTGGAAATACCTCTCGGCCGCCTTCGCCGCCTCGCCGTCATGCGCCGCGATCGCCCCGACCACCGAGGTCGCGCGCCCGTCATGCAGATAGCGGACCCGCACGCCCAGGCCCCACAGCGGCGTGGTCCGCCAATCCCGCCCCCTCGCCTGGCCCTGCACCACCCCGTCATCCAGCGCTCGGCCCATGTCGTGCAGCAGCAGGTCGGAATACAGCGGGATCATCCGCCCCGCGCCGGGCAGCGCCGGCGTGTGGCAGCTGGCACAGCCCAGCGTGGTGAACAGCGCCGCCCCCGCGCGGTTCAGCGGCGCGTTGGCCGAGGTCGGCGCCGGCAGGGATGCGACGAAGGCCGACAGCGCCTTGACGATGTTGATGTCGAACTTGGGCGACGCGACCAGGCCACAGCCGGGCGGAATCGGCACGATGTCCTGCGCGGCCAGCGGGCTGGTCAGGCCCATCTCGTTGCGCATGGCCTCGGCGATGAACTCGTCCAGGGTCGCGGTATCGGCCTTCCAGCCGAACCGTCCCACCCGTTCCTGCCCCGACGTGTCCCGCACATTATGGGTGCGCCCGGCCACGCCGTTGACATCCGGAACCGCGTTCACCCGGGCCCGGATCGCCGCGTCGGGGATGGCATCGATCAGCCCGTCGCCGAACAGGGACGGCGTGTTGCGCACCGAGATCATGTTCGCCAGCGGCGGAATGCCGGGCGTCAGGCGACAGCCGCCGCCGATGCTGTGCTTGCGCGACACCGGCCCGCCCGCGCCCAGCAGCGGGTCATAGGCCCCGGCACTGAACCGCCCGACGCGATACACCACCGTCAGCCCGTCCGGCCCGGCCCCACCCAGGCTGGGGAACTGATGGCACTCCCGGCACGAGGAGCCGTTGTACAGCGGCCCCAGGCCCTGATCGGCGGTGAACGAGGTCTGGAACAGCTCCGCCCCGCGATCCACCAGGGCGGTCTGCTGCGCCGGGGTCAGCGGCGCGGGGCGCGACGGGCCGAAGGCCGGCACCTCGATCACCCCGCCCGGCGAGTTCGGATAGCCCGGCAGCGGCCCGGTCACGGTCAGCCACAGCCGCTGCGCATCGCGCGAGACCGCCAGCCCGTTCAGCCGCCGTTCCCACATCAACTCGCCGGCAACGGTCACGCGGCGGGCGGCGACGGTCTGCCCGGCCTGGTTCATCCGCAGGATGATGCCGTTGCCACGGTTCAGGACATAGAAATCGGCCCCGCCGGCCAGCGAGGTGTTGGAGGAGAAGCGCGGGTTCGCCCCCTCGGGCACCACGGGCGCCAGGTCGACCGGGGCGTTCATGTCGGCCGCCTCGATACGCCGGACGCCCTCGACCCGCAGCGTGGCGCCGTCATCGACCAGGCGCAGCGCGACCACGGTGTTGCGGATCGGGTCCGAGACATAGACGATCCGCTCGGGCACCCAGTTGAACACCATGCCGGCCCGGGTCACCAGCGTCCGCGCCGCATCCTTGGGCCCCGGCAGGGGCAGCGGGGTGATGGTGCCGGGTGGGGCCAGCGGCAGCGCCGACTGGTCGGACCGGACCTGCGCCAGCGCCCCGTCGGCGGTCAGCACGGCGAACAGCGACTGCCGCCCGCCATCCACGGCCGACCCGATCATGACCGCGCCGACCCCGCCGGCGCGCAGCCGGCGCAGCATCGGCACCGGGCCGCCGCCGCCCGGTTCGGCCGACGGATCGGGCAGCAGGTAGATGTTGCCGGTCGGGGCGACGGCGGATTGCAGGCCGGGATCGTTTCCCGCGCCGGTGTTGTTGGCGAACCACAGCAGGCCCGAGCCGTTGTTGATCGCGATGCCCAGCGGGT
>CAYZKM010000170.1:0-8604 GCA_964478525.1 uncultured Bifidobacterium sp. | reverse complement strand
GTTTGATCGCATGATTCACCCGCTGCCACGGTTCCGCTCAGCGTGATCATGCTCTATGCCGCGGATCGCGGCTATGGCGGGGCCAGCGACCATGGCGGCGTGCTGGACCGCAGCCGTGGCGTGCGGCGCGTGTATCGTGGCGTCGTGTCCCGCCTTTCGAACACGTTCATCGGGCGGAAGAAATTCTCCTCGGTCGACGCGATCGCGTAGGCACGCCGGGGCATGGCGGACCCGCGCATCCTGGTGATCGGCGCGGGCGAGGCGGATTATGACGGTGCCAACATTGTCTACACGGATGTCGCTTTCGGCAGGACGGTCGCTGCATCTGCGATGTCCACGATCTGCCGTTTCCCGACCAGGACTTCGACATGGCCGTCGTCATTTCCGTGCGGGAACATGTTGCTGACGCTGTTCCGCGGCGGCTGATCCCCCGGGGTCTGCAAACCGGGACTACGAACCGCGTTGTCCCATGCGCCGGATGTTGTATGATCCGCCCGGATGCGAGAGTGGCGGAACGGTAGACGCAGTCGACTCAAAATCGACCGCCTTCGGGCATGGGGGTTCGAATCCCCCCTCTCGCACCAGCCGGGTCAGCTCACCCCGCCGGCCACGTTCTCCAGCGCTTCGCGGTCGCGGATCGTCACCTCGGTGGCGGACGGGATTTCGATCAGCCCTTCCGTGCGCAGCTTGGTCAGCGTGCGGCTGACCGTCTCGATCGTCAGGCCCAGATAGTCCGCGATGTCGCCGCGCGTCATCGGCAGCGCGAATCGATGGCGCGGGTGCAGGCACGACACGCCCTGCACGCTTTGCGCCATCAGGAAGGACGCCAGCCTTTCCCGCGCCGTCTTGCGGCCCAGCAGCAGCATCTGTTCCTGCGCGGCGACCAGCTCGTTCGACGCGACCTCCAGCAGGCGCTGCTCCATCGCCGGGTAGTCGTCCAGCAGCGCGCGCAGCCGAGCGCGGGAGAAGCGGCAATAGCGGACATCGCCGATGGCCTCGGCGCTGAAGGCATAGGTGTCGGACACCGCAAGGCCGAGGAAATGCCCCACGCCCACGAAGCCGGTGATCTGGCGCCGCCCGTCGGGCAGCAGCTTGAACAGCTTGGCGGTGCCGGCGGTGATGTTGAAGAAGGCGTTCGCGGGCTCCCCTTCCTCGATGAAGGTGGTGCCGGATGCCGCGGTCGCGCTGACGGCGGCGCGGGCGAGCCGGGCTATGTCGGGGTCGGGGATCGCGTTGCACACGCTGTATGGACGGGCGTCGCAGTGCGAGCACACGTCGGACGGGCCGTGCGGTGTCACCACCATCGGCCTTGCCACCCTTGCGGTCGTGATCATGGATTTATCGTCACCCTTGGATTCCCTTGGTGCCGGCAATGACCCCAGCCCAGCAGGCAGATAAAACGCTGCCGAACGGCGTCGCCTTGATCTACATCAACGCCGCCGGCGCAATCCGTCCGGCAATTTCACGCCGTGGAACAGGGAAGCGCAGGGATGGCTCGGTTCACGGTCAAGATGCTGGAGGCGAGCGAGAGCCGCTCGGTCTATCCATTGATCCGGGAGGTGATTCCCGGGCTGGATCTGGCTGCCTGGCTGAAGTTCGCGCGTCATCACACCAGCCCCAGGCGCGTCGGGCACAGCGGCGTCGTGGTCGCGCGCCGTGCCGGGCGGACGTTCCCGTGCGGGCTGTTCTGCTATCGCGTGGATCAGGATCTGGAGCGCGGGCGCGTGCTGATCGCCGAACATTTCGTGGCGGTCGACCTGCTGGACCCCTCGGCGGTGCTGGCCGCGCTGGTGAACGAGCTGGAGGCGCTGGGCAACCGGCTGGGCTGCGCGGCGGTGCGCAGCGTGGTGCATGGGCAGGAGGGCGATGTCGCCGGCGGGCTGTTCGCCGCCGGTCATGCGCCGGAGGCATCGCTTCTGGGCAAGTCACTGACCCCGGCGCCGGACTTCCCCCCGACGCGCCAGGCTAAGCCCCGCCATGCCGAGCCGGCGGCGTCGCGCTGATCAGATGCCGTCCAGCTTGAACTCGGCGTCCAGCACCACAAGCCGGTGCTTGAACAGCCAGGCACCATCCACCCGTTCCAGCCGGCAATCATAGCGGCCTGGCGCGCCCATCCGCGATTCGCCGTTCTTCGTGATGATGTTCACCAGATAGCAGGTGGCCCGGGCGGTGTCGCCCTGCACGTCGCAGGCAAGGTTCGACAGCACGTGGCGTAGCTGCGATCCGCTGGCGCGGAACTGTGCGAAGCGTTCGGCGAATTCGCGGATGCCCGCCTGGCCCTGGTAGATGCCCACGGCGGGGCTTTCCAGCGCGCCGTCCCGGGTGAAGCAGCCGACGATGGTCTCGACATCGCCGGCGTCCAGCGCGGTGCAATAGCGCACGAACAGATCGTTGATGGCGAAGCGGTCCTCGATCGACACGGCCATGGCGCGTTCCCCCGTCCGGTTGGTGGCGCGATCCTAGAGCGCTTTCCGGCTGACCGTAACCGGTCAGCGAGCCCTATCTCGTTGTTTGATCGCATGATTCACACGCTGCCACGATTCCGCTCAGCGTGATCATGCTCTGCACGACGATCACGCCGGGCGGAATCGTGCCGCGCAGGGGAGGCGGGGCAGGGTCAGGCGGCGGCGACCCGCTGGCGGGCGATGGCGATGATGCGGTGTGCCTCGCTCCACAGCTCATAGGGACCCAGATCGTCCATCGAGGCCCATTCGACGCCGCTGACATCCGACCCGGCGACGGGCTCGCCGGATTCCCAGCGGGCGGCGAAGTCCAGGATCGTATAGTGGAAGCGGATGCGGCCTTCGTCGTCGCGGCGGATGGTGTCGACATAGGCGCAGAAATGCAGGTCGCCGACGGTCAGGCCGGTTTCCTCCTCAAGCTCGCGCCGCGCCGCGGCCTCGCAGGTCTCGCCGACCTCCTGCGCGCCGCCGGGCAGGGTCCAGCTGCCGATATTGGGTGGCTTGCCGCGCCGGCACAGCAGGACGTGCCCGCCCTTGATGACCACGATGCCGATGCCGACGATGGGCCGGGCGGGGTATTCGCGGTCGCTCATGGCTTGGGTGCCTCGGGTGCCGGTGCGGGAGATTCGCCAGCGCCAGCCCCGGGCGCGGGAGTGGGAGCAGCAGCGGGCGGTGCGGCGGGCGGGGTCTCGGGCGCCTTCTTCAGATCGTCCAGCACCGGGACCAGCGCCTTCTCCTTCCAGGACCCGATCTGATAGGTCCAGCCGGCCAGCCGCGATTGCAGCGTCGCGGCGTCGGCCTTGGCCTTGTCGTCGCCCGCGACGGTGAAGCGGGCCAGGATGTCCTTCTCGCCCTTGAAGACGGTCGCGTCCACCGTCAGCCCGTCGGTGGTGGTGAACACCGCCGAACCCAGCTTCTCCCCGGTCGGGGTCGAGTCGGGCTGGACGTCCTGGAAGGTCAGGAACTCCAGCGCGCGGGCGACGTCGTCGATGCGGTACTCGTCCAGCGGCGGATGATCGGCCGGTTCCGCCAGGTCCAGCTTGTCATCCTTGCGGACGAAGCGCAGGGCCTGGCCGTCACGGCTGACCGCGACGGTGGCGATGCGCTTGTTGTCGATGTTCAGCACGTCGCGGTCCAGCCACAGCTGCGGGTCGGCGTCGGCCTGCAGGCTGCCCTCGGCCAGCCAGCTCTGGCTGTCGCCGGGGCGGCGGACATAGACCTGTTCGGGCACTCTCGCCTGGGTGCGGACGCGCCGGTGCCCGACGATCACGCTGACGATGGGCTTGCCGGTGCCATCCAGCACCCGCAGCAGCGCCGATTTGGCATCCTTGGCGTCCACATCCTCGACACCCAGCCGCTGGAACTGGTCGGCCTCGGCGGTGCGCGGTTCCACCAGGCGCAGCTCGGTCAGCGCGGTCAGCATCGCCCGTAGCTTGCTCTCCGTCACCGGATAGCCGCCCCGCTCGGCCAGGCCCCAGCGATCGCCCTTGCGCTCGATCACCACGGTCTTGCCCTGCGCGGTGATCTCGACCTTCGCCGCGTCGCGCAGCCTGGGCGCAAGGTCGGGGAACATCAGGCTGCCGGCATCGACCGCGACCTGCGAGACGGGCTGGGTGGCGGTGCCGAAATACCAGCCGCCGCCGATCGCCGCGACGCCCAGCACGACCAGGATGCCAAGGGTGCGCGGGGTCATGACCGGGCCCTCGCGCGGCGGTTGCGCTGGATCAGGGCGATCACGATGGCCACCACGGCCAGGATCGCCGGGACCATCACGATGTTGAACAGCCGCAACCCGGTATCCAGGCGGGAGATGTCGCGGTTCAGCTCCAGCTGCACGGCGCGCAGCTTCTGGCGCGTGTCGACGATGTCCTTGCGCGCCTCGTCGATGGCGGCGCGCTGTTCGGGCGTGATCACCGCCTCGGACCTGGCGCGATCGCCGCCCTGCTCGCCGGACCGCAGCGTGCGCAGCTTCTTCTCCACATCTTCCAGGTGTTTCTGCAGCGCCTGCTCGGTCTGGCGGAACCGGGCCTCGGCCTCGCTCTGCATCTCGTTCACCAGCAGGAAGGGCCGGTTGGTATCCCCGCGTGAGCGCAGCCCGATCAGCGCGTCGCCGCCGGCCAGCGTGCCGATCAGGTTGGCGACGAACGGGCCGTTATCGGCGAAGGGCGTGGCCTGGGGCTGGCCGAAGAAGTCGGAGATCCGCACCCAGAACCGGTCGGCCAGGATGTCGGAATCGGCGACCACCACCATGTTGGCCGGCGCGTCGGTCTGCGCCTTGTAGGCGGGGAAGTCGGCCGAGCGGGTCTGCCCCTCGGGCAGGGCGGGCGGGCCGTCGAAGGCGGATTTCAGCATCCCGCGCACCCGCGCGGCGATCACCCGCGGCCCGCCTTCCGGCTTGAACTCGGCCAGGATCTTCGCCGGCTGCGGCATCTTGACCTGGTCCACCGGGATCAGGCCCGAGCGCGCGCTGGACGACAGCAGGGGGGTGAACTCGATCTCGGCCTTGTCGGCCTTTTTCAGGAACCCGGCCGACGCCACGGTCACCTGCGTCAGGTCCACGGTCGCCGGGTCGTCGTGGTTCAGCCCGTCGCGGATGTTGAACCAGGCGACGTAGTTGACCGCCTGCACCCGCTCATCCGGTCCGGCGCGCACGCGCCACGCGCCAGTCAGGTCGCCGACCACCTGCGCGGTCTGGAACTCGATGCCCCAGGCCTGGAACAGCTTGGGCAGGTTCGAGGCGGTATCGGTCGGCGGCTGCCCGGTGGGCGAGGGGGTGGCGGCCAGCGCCTCGCTCCAGGGGTCGACCATCACCATCAGCCGCCCGCCGCGCATCACGAACTGGTCGATCGCGTACAGCGTCGTATCCGGCAGGTCGCGCGCCGAGGCGACCAGCAGGACCTGGATCTCGGGGTCGATCACCTGCGCGTCGGGGGGGACTGTCTTCACCTGGTTGGTCTGGCGAAGCAGCATGGTCGACGCATAGGGCTGTCCGCCCGGGCCCTGGCCGCGGGTCATCATCATGATGCGCGGATCGCCATCCAGCGGCAGCGACGACAGCAGCCCGACCACCGGGCGCTTGGGGTTGGACAGCTCGTAGACCAGCTTGGTCAGGTCGAATTCCAGGAAGCGCTGGCGGTCGGTCTGGAAGAAGGGGATGGTGCGCTCGTCGTCCTGCAGGTTGCTGCCGGCCAGGCCGAAATAGACCTGGGTGCCGCCCTGCTCGACCGGCACGCCCTGCAGCCCATAGGCGACGGCCCGGTCCTCGGTGTCCGAGAACGGCTCGGGGTCGTAGAATTCCAGCCGGATCCGGCCGTTGGCGACCTGCGCATAGCGCTGCAGCATCTCGCGCACCTGGTCGGCGTACGACCCATAGATCGGGACCGCGCTGCCCAGCCGGCGCGAGTAGAACAGCCGCAGGGTGATGGGTTCCTTCAGCCCTTCCAGGATCTTCTTCGTGCCGTCCGACAGCGAGTAGATGCGCCCGCGCGTGAGGTCGAGCTGCAGGCCGGTCAGGCGGGCATCGGCGAACATGTTGATGCCGATGGCGATGGCGGCGGCCGCGAGGACGCCGATGATGGAAAAGGACAGGCGCCGCATGGTGTCAGTCCGCCTTCCGCTGGTCGACGAGAACGGTGTTCAGGAACAGCCAGAACCCGATGAACGTCACGAAGAAGATCAGGTCGCGGGCCGAGACGATGCCGCGGGTGAAGGCCTGGTAGCGATCCAGCACCGCCAGGCGGCGGGCGATCTCGGCCAGCACGGGGGTGTTGCGCGACAGGAAGTCGGTGACCAGCGGATAGGACGCGACCGCAAAGACGAAGCAGACCGCGACCGCCAGCACGAAGGCGATGACCTGGTTGCGCGACACCGCCGACAGGGCGGACCCGATGGCCAGGAACGCCCCGGCGACCAGCAGCGCGCCCAGATAGCCCGCGGCGATCACGCCGTTGTCGGGCTGGCCCAGGATGTTGACCGTGATGATCATCGGGAAGGTCAGCGTCAGCGCCACCGCGCAGAACGCCCAGGCGGCCAGGAACTTGCCCAGCACCGCCTGGCCCTGCGTCAGCGGCAGCGTCAGCAGCAGCTCGATCGTGCCCAGCCGCCGCTCCTCGGCCCACAGGCGCATGGTGATGGCGGGCACCAGCAGCAGGAACACCCAGGGGATGAAGGTGAAGAACGGGCCGAGATCGGCCTGTCCGCGATCGAAGAAGCCGCCCAGGTTGAACGTCAGCGCTCCCTGCAGGATCAGGAAGATGACGATGAACACCGACGCGACGGGCGTGGCGAAATAGGCCGCGAACTCGCGGTCGGCGATGGTCATGATGTTGCGCATGGTCAGGCCATTGGTTCCAGCTCGGGCATCGGCGTCATGCCGCGTCGGGCAGCGTGAGTTGACGGAACACATCGTCGAGCCGGCCCGACGGGTGCCGCTTCTCCAGCTCGGCCGGCGTGCCGTCGGCGACGATGCGCCCGTTGGCGATGATGATCGCGCGCGAGCAGACGGCGTCCACCTCCTCCAGGATATGGGTGGAGATGACGATCGCCTTCTCGGGCGCCATCTGCTGGATCAGCGTCCGCACCTCGTGCTTCTGGTTCGGGTCCAGCCCGTCGGTCGGTTCGTCCAGCACCAGCACCGGCGGATCGTGCAGCAGCGCCTGCGCCAGGCCGACCCGGCGCTTGAAGCCCTTGGACAGCGTCTCGACCGGTTGCAGCCGCACGCCCTCCAGCCGGGTCAGGCCCAGCGCGCGCTGCACCCGGTCATCGAGTTCTCCGCCGCGATAGCCGCGCACCCTGGCGCAGAAGCGCAGGAAGCCGGTGACCGACATTTCCGGATAGGTGGGCGCGCCCTCGGGCAGGAAGCCCAGCACGCGGCGGGCGGCGACGCCGTCGGTCTGCACGTCATGGCCGCAGATCCGCGCGGTGCCGCCGGTCGGGATCATGAACCCGGCCAGCATGCGCATCGTGGTGGATTTCCCGGCGCCGTTGGGGCCGAGGAAGCCCAGGACCTCGCCCTTGGCGACGCGGAACGAGACGTTGTCGACGGCGGTGAAGCGTCCGAAACGCTTGGTCAGCGCGTCGATCTCGATCAGCGCGGACGAATTGGCGGAAGGCAATGCGGACCTCTCCGGGTTTCCCTCAGGGGGGCCGAGATAGCGCATATTCGCGCCGATGCAAGCGATGGCTTCGCGTGATGGGCATGCCCGGTTGACCGGTTGCCTTGCCCGGCCGGATGATCGCGGCTGCAAAACCCACGAACGGGAGTTGGACATGCCGCTGGAATCGATCGAGACCAAGGATATCGCGCTGGATGACCAGCGCTGGCGCGCCCGCGTCGACCTCGCCGCCGCCCACCGCCTGGCCGTGATGCACGGCTTCCACGAAGGCATCTTCAACCACTTCACCCTGCGCGTGCCCGGGACCACCGACCGCTATTATCAGATCCCGTTCGGGCTGCACTGGTCCGAGGTGACCGCGAGCTGCTTCATGGAAGTCGGCTATGACGGGCTGGTGAAGGCCGGCGAGGGGATCGTCGAGCAGTCCTGCTATTGCATCCATGCCCCGATCCATCGCCTGGTCGACGACGCCGCGGCCGTGTTCCACACCCATATGCCGCATGCCAGCGCGCTCGCCCGCCTGGAGGACCAGAGCATCCAGCCGATCGGGCAGACCGAGCTCGGCACGCTGATGAACACCGCCTATGACGAGACCTATACCGGCCCGGCCTTCGACCCGGCCGAGGGCGAGCGCCTGGCCGGCGTGATCGGCGACAAGACCGTGCTGATGATGGCCAACCATGGCGTCGCGACGGTCGGCGAAACGGTGGCCGAGGCGTATGACCGGCTGTACTACGTCGAGCGCGTCGCACAGGTGCAGCTTTACGCGATGTGGACCGGCCGCCCGCTGAAGCACCTGCCGCAGGCGGTGGTCGACCATACCTATGACAGCTATCGCCGTTCGGCGCCGGTCTATGGCGGGCGGAAGAACTGCGAATGGCATTTCGACGCGCTGAAGCGGATGCTGGACCGCCGGGAACCCGACTACCGGAACTGATCGCGTTCCCGTTCCCCCGCTGCTCGGCGGGGCCGGCGGGGACAGGCGAATCGCACAAGGAATTTCCTCTCTTTCTGGACGCGGCTCGACG
>CAYZKM010000169.1:0-8621 GCA_964478525.1 uncultured Bifidobacterium sp. | reverse complement strand
GATCAGACAATAAGATAGCGCGCGCTGACCGGTTACGGTCAGCCGGAAGGCGCGCTAGGTCCGGCGCAGCGACGGGTTCAGCATGACCGCCAGCGGCACCGTCAGCAGGCAGATCCCGGCCACCACCATCATCGCCCGGTCCGGCCCCACCGCATCGCCCACCAGCCCATACAGCACCGGGGCGATCGCGCCCGCGCCGATCGTGCCGGTGTAGAACAGGCCGAACGCCTTCTCCCGCCGTTCCGAGGCCACCAGTTCCGGCACCGTGCCATACAGCACCGATGACGTGCCGTTCAGCGCCAGGCCGATCACCGGCAGGCATGCCAGGCTCGCCGCCAGCGGCAGCGGCGCCAGGGCCAGAATGCCCAGCGCGGTCGCACCTTCGGTCAGCAGGACGGTGCGCAGCACCCCGAACCGCTCCCCCAGCAAGCCGCAGGCCAGCTTGCCCGCCGCGCCGCCGGCGAACACCAGCGTCAGCGCCAGGCCGATGGTTTCCAGCCCCGCGCCCTTGGCCTGCAGCACGAAGGGCAGGAACGACAGGAACCCCATGCGGGTGGCGCTGTCGATCACGCCGATGGTGAACAGCAGCGGGAAGGCCATCCGGCCCGCCGGCGGGGTCGCGGCGGCGGCATGCTGCGGGGCGGCGTGGGCTCCGGCCGGCGCGCCGGCCTGCCCCAGGCCGCGCGGCAGCAGCACCAGCAATGCGACGGCGTAGACCAGGCCGAGCACACCGATCACGCCCAGGGCCTGCCGCCAGGGCATCAGCACCATCAGCCAGGCGATCAGGGCCGGCAGCGCCATCTTCCCGAGATCGCCCGAGAAATTATAGGTGCCCAGCGCCGAACGGGCGCCATGGGCGTCGAAGGCGCGGGACACCAGGGAGGAGGCGAGCGGGTGCTGTGTCGCCGATCCCGCCCCGCCGGCCGCCAGCGCGGCCGCCAGCAGGGTGAACCCGGCCCCCGTCAGCCCGATCAGCAGATAGGCCCCCGCCGCCAGCGCGGTGCCCGCGGCCAGCACCGCCGGCGCCCCCAGCCGCCCCGCCAGCGCCGCGGCCGGGATCTGCAGGCTCGCCATCGCCCCGGCATACAGCATCCGCAGCGCGCCAAGGGCGGCGAAACTGAGCGCGAATTCCGCCTGCCAGACCGGCAGCAGCACATAGATCAGGTCGGTATAGCCGTCATGCAGCGCATGCGCCCCGCACGCCACGCCCAGCACCCGCCGCCGTTCGGCCGGGGCGACGGCGTCGACGCCCTGCGCGGCGCTCATGATTCGGCCGGGAAAATGGATCGGCGCATGCGCGGCCTCCGATGACTGTCATCGAAGTGTCACGGTCGCCGGCGGTCTTGGGAAGACGGAGGATGATCGCGGGTTGTCTGGATAAGGCGGAAGGTCAGACCGGCGACCAGCCGGGTGGGGCCAGTTCAAACCCCTCGAAGCGGAAGGCGGGGCTGACGGTGCAGCTGACCAGGGTCCACGGACCCAGGCTGCGCGCGGCCTGCCAATGGCCCTTGGGCACCAGGCCCTGCAGCTCATGTCCGGCGGCCAGGTTGGGTCCCAGGGTCGTCTCGCCGACGCCGTGGATACTGAGCGCGAGCGGCGCGCCCGCCTGCCACAGCCACATCTCGGCGGCGTCGACGCGGTGCCAGTGGCTGCGCTCCCCGGCGGCCAGCAGGAACAGGATGGCGGTGCCCGTCCCCCGGCCCCCGTCGGGCGGCACATCCCGCCAGGTCTCGCGGAAATGCCCGCCTTCGGGGTGGGGTTGCAGGCCCAATGCCCGGATCACCGACGCCGCCTGGGCGCCGGGATCGGTCAGATCGATCATTCCTTGGGCGCGGTCCGGGCGATGGCGTCGTTCCTGGCGAACGCGTCGTACCAGGCGGCCAGCTTCGGATGGTTCGGACGCCAGGGATCGGCGGCAAAGCGGAAATCCAGATAGCCCAGCGCGCAGGCGACCGTGATCGAGCCGATATCGATGTGCTGGTGCGGCGGATCGGCTTCCAGCACGTCCACCGTGCGGGCGATCACCGCCTTGAACCGCACGATCTGCGCGTCGCGCGCGTCTTCCCTGGGCTTGCCCTGCTCGCCCCGGCACGGCACCGCGGCGTCCAGGATGCCATCGCCCAGCGACTGGAACTTCAGCGCGCGCCAGCGCTGCGCCCCGCTGGCCGGGAACAGCGGAATCGCCTCGCCCTTGCTGTCGAGGTATTCGCAGATCAGCTGGCTGCCGAACAGCGAGATCCCGTCATCGGTCACCAGCGCCGGCACCTTCGACAGCGGGTTCTGCGCCAGCAGCTCGGCGGGCGATTGATGCGGGTTCGAGGCCAGTTTCTCGATCCGGTCCTCGATCCCGCGCAGGATGGCGACCGCCATCACCTTGCGGACATAGGGGCTGGTCGCGGAGTAGAACAGCTTCACGTCTTGGGTCTCCTTCAGAACTTGTCCTTGCCGGCGCGCCGCTCGGCGAACGCCGCGACCGTCGTGGCGGTCAGGAACGGATTGGCCTTCAGCTCGTCCGCCATCCGTGACGGCACCGACGGCTTGCCGGCCGCACGCAGCGCGGCGACGCGCTGGGCCATCGCCTTCAGATCGGGATTGGCGGGATCGACATGCAGCGCGAACTTGGCGTTGCTCTCGGTGTATTCGTGGCCGCAGCAGACCAGCGTATCACCTGGCAGCGCCTTCAGCCTGGCCAGGCTGTCGAACATTTCCTGCGCGCTCCCCTCGATCAGGCGGCCGCAGCCCAGGCTGAACAGCGTGTCGCCCGACAGCAGCACCGCGCCATCGGCGAAGAAGAAATTGATCTGCCCGCGCGTGTGGCCCGGCGTCTCGATCACGCGCGCGCTGGCATTGCCCAGCGTCACCGTGTCGCCGTCCTTCACCGCCTGGTCCAGCCTGGGCAGGCGGTGCGCATCGGCGGCCGCGCCGACGACCGGACATTTGTATTTTGCCCTGATCACATCGGTGTCGGCCACATGGTCGCCGTGGTGATGCGTCAGCAGGATCAGGTCCAGCCGCCCGCCCGCGGCTTCGATGGCATCGATGATCGGACCGGCCTCGGCCGGATCGACGATGGCGGTCGCACCGGTGCCGCTGTCCGTCAGCAGCCAGGCGTAGTTGTCCTTCAGGATCGGGACGAGTTGAGCGGTGACTGTCATGGCACGCATCCTATTGGGGGTGGGCCGGTTTGGCCACGGGGGGCGGAGACTGGCGCAGGCCCTGGGCCGGATACAAGCCCCTGGCCCGCGCCTTGACCATGATCAGAGACACGATCAGGTCCAGCGTCGGGGTCGGCACGCCCAGCGCGCGCGCCAGTTCCAGCGGCACGCCATACAGCGCCTCGATCTCCATCGGCCGCCCCGCCGCCAGATCCTGCAGGATGCTGGGCCGGTGCGTCAGCGTGCTGTTGGCGGCGATGATCGCGGGGATGTCCAGCGCCAGCTCGATGCCCATGGCGGAGGCCAGCGCCTGCGCCTCGGCCAGCATGCGGCGGGAACACGCGACCAGGGCGGGCTGGGTCTGGGTATCGCGCACCGGGGTTTCCGTCAGCACGCATAGCGGCCCGGCCGAGAGGTTGAACGCGAGCTTCCGCCACAGCAGCGTGCGGATGTCGGGCGCGACCGTCACCGGCAGGGCGGCGGCGGTGAAGGCGGCGGCGATGGCCCGGATGCGGGGCGAGGCCGAACCGTCGGGTTCGCCGAACACGGTGCCGCCGCCGGCGCCGGCGACCAGGCGGACGACGCCGGGCGCGGGGACCGTGCAGGCGGGCCAGAAGATGCCACCGATGGCGCGCGCCGGCCCGACCACCCGCCACAGCGCCCCGCCGGGGTCCAGGCGCGGCAGCTGCCGCCCGTCATGCGGGCCGCCATGGGCGTGGAAATACCACCAGGGCAGGCCGTTCATGATGAACGCGACGGGCGTGTCGGGCCGCAGCAGCGGGGCGATGGTGGCGGCGACCGATGGCAGCGCCGGCGCCTTCACCGTCACCAGCACCGCATCCTGCACACCGAGGTCGGCCGGATCGTCCGACGCGGCGACGCGCGAGGTGGTTGATCCGTCGCGGGTCTCGACCGTCAGGCCATGGGCGCGGATCGCCGCCAGATGCGCGCCGCGGGCGACGACCGAGACCCGTGCGCCACCCTGCGCCAGGCTGCCCGCCAGATAGCCACCGACCGCGCCGGCGCCGAATACGCAAATCCGCATGCTGTCTCCGCCGCGTCGGGATGATCGGATCAGGGTATCATCCCCGGCACGGGGCTACACCTGGTCGCTTTTCAGGAACTCGATCACCTCGCCGTTCGGCCCGGTGACGAAGGCGATCCGCACCTCCACCGGCGGGTCCTCGCTCAGCCGCCGCGTCACCGGCTCCACCCGGCTCGTCGCGCCCGCCGCCAGCGCCTTCGCATAGGACGCATCGACATCGGCCGCCCGCAGGCAGAAATGCAGCACCGCGCCCTCGGTCGCATCCTCGCCCGGGGCGCGCCGGCGTCCTTCGGACTGCACGGTCGATCCCTGTCCGAACACCTCCACATAGCGGCCGTCGCCAGCATCCAGGAACGCCGCGCGATCGATCCGCCCGGGCACCGAGAACGGCACATGCAGGCGGAAGCCCAGCCCCTCGGTGTAGAATCTGACCGTGGCGTCGAAGTCGATCGCGCGGACGGCGACGTGGTGGAACCCGTTGCCCGAGGCCGGAGCTTTCATGTCGTGCGTTTCCCGTTCCCAAGAATCATGGATCAGTCCAGCGTGATCTTCACCTGTTCGGCAACCGCCCGCCACCGCGCCTGCTCGTCCAAAATCATCCGGCGGAACGCCTCGGGCGATTTCGACATCGGCTGCAGGCCGACCTCGTCCATCCGCCGGCGCAGCTCCGGATGCTTCAGCCCCTCGTTCACGGCCGCGCTCAATGTGGCGACGACCTCGGGCGGGGTGCCGGCGGGCACCATCAGCCCGGTCCAGGGCAGCAGGTCGAAACCGGCCAGCCCCGCCTCGCGCACCGTCGGCACCTCGGGCGTGATCGGATTGCGCTCGGGCTGGCTGACCGCCAGCGCGCGCAGCCTGCCCGCCTTGTATTGCGGGGCGGAGATCGAGAACGAGATGAACCCGCAATCGACATGCCCGCCCAGCACATCGGCCAAGGCCTCGGAATCGCCCTTGTAGGGCACATGGATCATCCGGATGCCGGTCAGCATCGAGAAATTCTCCATCCCCATATGGTTCACCGACGCCACCCCCGGCGATGTGAAGGTCAGCGTGCCCGGGTTCTGCTTCGCATAGGCGATGAACTCCTGCATCGTGTTCACCGGGATGCCGCTGCGCGTCACCAGCAGGTAGGAGTAGCTGACCACGGTGGCCACCGGGATCAGGTCGCGCAGCGGGTCATAGCGCAGGTTCTTCACCACCGCAGGAGAGATCGTCATCGCCCCGGTCGTGCCCAGCATGACCGTATAGCCGTCGGGCGGGCTGGCGATCACCGCCTGGATCGCGATCGCATTGTTCGAGCCCGGCCGGTTCTCGACCACCATCGGCTGTTTCAGGATTTCGCTGATCCGGTCGGCGATCAGGCGCGCCGACAGATCGGCGGGCCCGCCGGGGGCGACACCGACCAGCAGCCGCATGGGCTTGTCGGGCCAGGCGCCCCAGGCCGGCAGCAGGGGAAAGGCGCAGATCAGCAGGCACGCGAGCAGGCGCTTCACGACGTCATCCTTCCTTGGACCATTCTTGTTGTGGCCATTGTGGAGGAAGCCGCCGCCGCCGCAAGCGCCAGGCGGGGTCAGACGCTCACGTGGCCGATGAACTTCTCGGGCGGGCGGGTGCCCCACTGGCTGCGCAACCCTTCCTCGGCCGAAACCAGGTTGCCGCCATTGGCGGTGTTCAGCCGGTCGGTATCCGCCCAGTGTTCGTGCACGCGGCCCCAGGGGTCGGCCCAGTAGTCGAACACCTGGCTGCCCAGCAGGTGCCGCCCGATGCCCCACATGTGTTCATACGTGCCCAGGTTGCGCAGATGCTCGTGGCCGATGAACACGTCGTCGATGTCCTGCACCTCGAACGAGAAATGATTGAGCCCGGCCCGCGCGGTTTTCATGCAGAAGAACGCATGGTGGTCGACGAAATCATCGCCGGCGTCGATACGGCTGAATTGACCGATGATGTTGTCCTTCTCGCCGGCATAGATGTCGTCGCTGCACACCAGGCCCAGCGTCTCGCGGAACCAGCGCACGGTGCCCTGGTTGTCCGGCGAGCCCAGCACGGCATGGCCGATGCGCTTCACGCTGGCCGGACCGGGCGCGAAACGGATCACCTCCCCGGCGCGGTTCAGCGGCGCGCTGCCCGAGTTGATCGCCTGGCGCGCCACCGCGATCGGCGCCAGGCGGGCGATGCCATGCACCACCTCGATGGTGAAGCCGTTCGGTTCGGTCAGGCGCACGCGCCGCCCGCCGCCCGGTTCGTCCAGGGTCTCGATGCCCGAGGCACCGGGCAGCTGCGCCACCGCCTGCAGATCGTCCTCGGAGCGGGCTTCCCAGGCGAAGCCGAGGAAACCGGCATCCCCTTTCTCGGTGACATGGATATGATGGGCGGGATCGGTGCCCCGCATGTACAGCGCGGTCGGTGTCCGTTCGGCACGCACCATGCCGAACGCGGTCAGGAACGCCTCCTGCGCGTCGAGGTCGGGGGCGCGCAGCCGGCCATAGGCAAGATCGCGAACCCTGATGATCGGCATTTTCCGTCTCCTCCGTCCGGTTCCGCCCGGACGCTAGCGCATGATCACGCTGAGCGGAACCGTGGCAGCGGGTGAATCATGCGATCAAACAATGAGCTAGCGCGCGCTGACCGGTTACGGTCAGCCGGAAGGCGCGCTAGCGCATGATCCCGCTGAGCGGAACCGTGGCAGCGGGTGAATCATGCGATCAGATAATGAGCTAGCGCGTGCTGACCGGTTACGGTCAGCCGGAAGGCGCGCTAGCGCATGATCCCGCTGAGCGGAACCGTGGCAGCGGGTGAATCATGCGATCAGATAATGAGCTAGCGCGTGCTGACCGGTTACGGTCAGCCGGAAGGCGCGCTGGAGACAGCCGTGCCCGATCGCAACGCTTGCCTGACGGATCGCGCCCATGATAAGAACATTACAGGAACATGAACTGCCCCGCTCTTGCTGACACTGATCCCGACCGGTGCCCCGCCGCTTCCGTCCGACCCCTATGGGGACAGTTCCAGGCGCCATGCCGGTCGCGGCGCGCCGGTGGCCTGGACCATGACCCCCCGCATGGAAGCGCGGCGCCGGCGGATGCGCGCGGTCGGTGCCCGCCTGTTCGCCCTGCGCGGGCTCGACTCCGTCGCGGTGCTGGAAGTCGCGCGCCAGGCGGATGTGCCGGCGTCACCCGCGTCGCACGGCTATCGGCGGCGGCAGGACCTGATCATCGACATCGTCCACGCCCACATTGATGCGATGCACGAATATGTCGGCAACGCCGACGACGCGACGGCGGGTGCCGATCCGCAGGTGCGGCTGGACGCCATCGTCACCGCGCTGCTGGACGGGCTGCACGATCATCGCCACGAACATCGCGTGCTGATCGGGGCTTTTCCGCACCTGCCGGAGGAGCCGCGTCATGCACTGCATTACCTGATCCGCACGCTGCTGGCGCGCCTGACCGGCCCGCTGGAGGCGCTGCTGCCGGGCCTCGCCGCCAACCGCGTGATGATGGCGCCGCTGGTGCAAAGCCTGGCCGGCATGGCGAGCCACTCGCAAGCCTGGCTGCGCGACAACGGAACGCTGACGCGCGCCGATTACGCCCGCCTGATCAGCAGGGCGGTCGTGGCGGGCGGGCGGCAGATGCTGGCCGACATGCGCACACCCGGGCGGTTATGATTTTTCGGCTATAGCGGCCGGCAATCCTGCGCCGGCAGCGCGGACAGCATCTGCCGAGCGGTCTGGCGCAGGCGCGGATGTACCCAGTCCGGCGCGACATCCGCCAGCGGCGCCAGCACGAAGGCACGCAGATGCGCCCGCGGATGCGGCAGGATCGGATCGGGCGTGTTACGGATCATGTCGCCGATCGCGATGAGGTCGAGATCCAGCGTGCGCGCCGCGTTCGGCACCGATCGCGTGCGCCCGCAGGCCGCCTCGATCGCCAGCAGCGACGCCAGCAACGACGCCGGATCGATCCGACCGCTGCCATCCGGGCGCAGATGCGCCACGCTGCCATCCGGGCGCAGATGCGCCACGCTGCTATCCGGGCGCAGATGCGCCACGCCATTCACATAAGGCGGCTGTCCCGATGGCGGAATTGGTGACGATTCATACCATCGCGACAGGCCAACGACCCGCAACCCCGCCAGGCCGTCCAGTCGAATAATAGCGTCCCGGCAGGTCTGCAGTGGCAGAACATCGGGACTGTTCGCCAGATTGGCGCCAATCCCGATCAGGATCAGCGGAAAGGCAGAATCGGTCATCGTCCTCTCTTTTCTGCCGCGCGCGATAGTCTATAGTGCGCCTTCGCGCGCGGCGAGGAAGTTTAGCCGCCAGCGATGAACCACCATGTATACACTCCCTGTTTTGACCCGTTTACTCGTGAGGCCTCGGCCATGCATTTCCTTCCCCATGAACGCATCGCCTTGTTCAT
>CAYZKM010000168.1:0-8631 GCA_964478525.1 uncultured Bifidobacterium sp. | reverse complement strand
AAGCGCGTCGCCCATGTCATGCAGGCATCCTTCAACGGCAAGCGCATCGTCGTGTTCTCGGGCGGCGAAGCCAAGGACCTGGAAGGCGTCTACAACGAAGTCCGCGGCATCCGCGACGGCGGCGGCAACGGCTCGATCATCGGGCGCAACACGTTCCAGCGGCCGAAGGACCAGGCGCTGGATATGTTGAGCAAGATCATCGACATCTACCAGGGCAAGGCCTGACCCCGTGCCCGGGACGGACAGCGGCGGCCCGAAAGGCTGCCGCGTCTACCTGATCACGCCGGAACGGTTCGATCCCGCACCGTTCGCCGATCTGCTGGCCCGGGCGCTGGACGCCGGCGACGTGGCCGCCGTGCAGTTGCGCATCAAGAACGAGACCGACGACACCTGGCGCCGCCACATCGATGTCCTGCGCCCGGTCTGCCAGACCCGCGACGTGGCGTTCCTGCTGAACGATCGCGCGGACCTGGTGGTGCAGACCGGCTGCGACGGCGCCCATGTCGGACAGGACGACATGCCCGCGCGTGAGGCGCGGCGGATCATGGGCCCCGACCTGACCATGGGCGTGACCTGCAAGGGCAGCCGCGACCTGGCGATGCAGGCGGGCGAGGACGGGGCCGACTATGTCGCGTTCGGCGCGTTCTTCCCATCCACCACCAAGGAGGTGAAGAACCTTCTGGACCCCGAGATCCTGGCCTGGTGGTCCGACCTGATGGAACTGCCCTGCTGCGCGATCGGCGGCATCACGCCCGAAAATTGCGGCCCGCTGGTGCGCGCCGGGGCCGATTTCCTGGCCGTGGTGGGCTGCGTGTGGAACCATCCGGACGGGCCGGGCGCCGGCGTGAAGGCACTGAACGCCGCGATCAAGGCAGCGTCCTGACAGCTGTCCCGACGCGGCGGCACCGCCGCCGCGTCCGCAGGATCAGCTCAGCCGTGGTGCCACTTCTTCCATGACCCGGCATCCGGCCGCTCCAGCCCCAGGTTCTGGCGCAGCGTCGCGCCGGCATAGTCCTTGTGATAGATGCCGCGGCGCTGCAGTTCCGGCACCACCAGCGTGCTGAACTCCTCGTACCCGCCGGGGACATAGCCGGCGGCGACCACGAACCCGTCGCAGGCGCGGGTCGAGAACCATTCCTCCAGCCCGTCCGCCACATCCTTGGCGCTGCCGACGAAGCGGGGATGGTCGTGGAACGTGCCGCGATGGGTGATCTCGATGAAATCCCGCGGCGTGGGCAGGCGGTTGCCCAGTTCGCGCCTGATCCGGTCGCGCATGCCCTGCACGCCGGTCCAGCTGTCGATCTCCTGTTGCGTGAACGGCTTGTCGATCGGCTGCCTGGCAAAGTCGAAGTTCAGCACTTCGGACAGCAGTGCCAGGCTGTCGATCTCCTTGGGCAGGCTGTCGATCAGGGCGACCTTGTCCTCGGCCTCGGCGCGGGTCTCGGCCACCACCGGATAGACGCCGGCGCAGACGAAGACCTTCTCCGGGTCGCGCCCGGCCTCGCCCACCATGCCCTTGAACTCGGCGTAGTCGCGACGAGCCTGTTCCAGGCTGTGGTAGTTGACGAAGACGCATTCGGACCAGCGGGCGGCGAAGCGCTTGCCGCGCCCGCTCTGGCCGGCCTGGATGATCACCGGATGGCCCTGGGGGGACCGCGGCACGGTGAACGGGCCGCGCGAATAGAAGAACTCCCCGCGGTGATCCAGGCGGTGCACCTTGTCGGGATGGGCGAACAGGCCGGACTGCCTGTCGGCGACGATCGCGCCGTCTTCCCAGCTGCCCCAGTGGCCCATCACCACTTCCATCATCTCGTCCGCGCGGTCATAGCGGCGGTCGTGATCCTTGTGCGATTCATGGCCCATGTTGCGGGCCTCGCCATCGTTCATCGATGTCACGACGTTCCACGCCGCGCGGCCGTCGGTCATCAGGTCCAGCGTGGCGAAGATGCGCGCGATCTGGAACGGCTCGAAATACGTGGTCGACATGGTGGACCCCAGGCCCAGCCGCTCGGTCGCCATGCCCATCACGGTCAGGATGGTCAGCGGGTCCATCTTCACACAGCGAATGCCGTTGGCCACGGTGGGGCCGTGGTCGCCGCCGAACAGGTCGGGCATGGCGAGGCGGTCATCGAAAAAGCCCAGATGGAACTTGCCGGCTTCCAGCGCGCGCCCGATACGGCGATAGTACTCGGCCGACGTGAAGTCCGGTTCCGCCAGCGGATGGCGCCACGACCCGACGAAATTGGTGCAGTTCTGGGCTTGCAGGAAGCCCACCAGGGTCATTTGCCGCATGTCGTGTTCCCTCGTGTTGCCGGGACGAGTCTAAAGCATGATCACGCCCGGCGGAACCGTACCGGCATGGACCCGCGCGGCCAAACAACCAGGCAGGGCGCGCCCGCCCCACATCGCGGCAAATTGCGGGGCGCGCGCATCGGCGCCAGGATGGCCCCTGCCCCATTGCGCGCGGCGGGCCGGCTCGCCGGTTCCCCTGCCAGGAGCCACATCATGCCCGCCAGGCCCAAGCCGACCACCCGTTCCCGCCCCGACAAGCCGGCCGCGCCCGAAAGCTCTCCCGAAGCCACGCCCTGGCCCGAACCGCCGCCGCCGCCGCGCCTGGCCGAGGCGCGGAAATTCCAGGTCTTCGTCAGCTCGACCTATATCGACCTGGTCGACGAACGCCGCGCGGTCACCGAGGTGATCCTGGGGATGGGCCATATCCCGGTCGGGATGGAACTGTTCGAGGCGGGGAACGAGGACCAGTGGTCCTATATCCGCAACCGCATCCAGGAGGTGGACTACTACCTGCTGATCATGGCGGAACGGTACGGCTCCACCGGGCCCGCTGGGCTCAGCTACACCGAAATGGAGTACCGCCATGCGGTCGAACAGGGCGTCCCGGTGGCCGCGCTGCTGCTGGACGAGGCGCGTCGCGACCACTGGCCGGTGGGCAAGATCGATGTCGAGAACCGCAAGAAGCTGAACGCGTTCCGCGCGCTGTGCCAGACCCGGATGGTGTCGTACTGGACCGATACCGGCGTGCTGACGACGCGCTGCCAGCTTGCGCTCAGCGGGTTGATCCGCCGCCATCCGCGCGCCGGATGGGTGTCGGGCGAGCAGGCGGTGTCGCCGCAGATGGTCGCGGAGCTGGCGCGCCTGAGCGGGGAGAACGCCGATCTGCGCGCGCGGCTTGCGTCACTGGAGCGCGAGGGCACCGCCGGGAAGGAGCTGGATGTCACGGTCGCCCGCCTGCTGGAACCGTTCCGCACGCAGGTGCAGCGCGCGGCGCGGCGGTATCCGGACGGGCCGTACGAGCCGATGCTGCGCAGCCCCGCGGTCGTCCGCATGCTCGGCGCATGCAGCCTGTTCGACATGATCCTCACCCGGCCCGAGGAATTCCTGGATGGCTGCACCGTCGACGAGGCGGATCGCCGCATGGTGGCCTATGTCCGCGAGAAGATGGCCGCGATCGAAGCGCCGCGCGACGATTTCTTCGCGACCGTGGCGGGGCCGCTGGTCTCGGCGATGCAGATGCTGATGCGCGCCTGGCGGGTGGTGGAAACCTATCTCGTGGAACGTCCGCAAAAGCCCCCGGAGAAATGGATGCGCCTGTCGCCGCTCGGACGGCTGGCGTTCGACCAGGCGCTCGGCCGGTTCCTGGACTCGGCGGACGCCGAGCCATGAGGCCCGCGAGGCTCGGCGCACCACGGTAGTATCTACCGTCGTAGTGGCACCACGTTGCCCTCGCGCGCCGAGCCGTGGTGGGCGCAGGCGCTGATCAGGTCGTCCACCGAACCGAACAGCTTCGCCCCGGCATCGGCCAGGCGGCGAGCCTTCGACGCCAGCGTGCCGCTTTCGCCGTGCACCAGGGCGCCGGCATGGCCCATCGACACGCCTTCCTTCGCCTCCCGCCCCGCGATCAGCGCATAGAGCGGCTTGCGGGCACCGAGGCGGGCATAGGCCTCGGCGCATTCCTCCTCCTCGGTGCCGCCGACCTCGCCCACCAGGACGATGGCCCGGGTGCGCCGATCCTCGAAAAACATCGGCAGCAGGTCGGCGAAGCGCACGCCCTTCACGGGATCGCCGCCGACGCCCACCCAGATGCTCTGCCCCAGGCCCTGGCGCGCCATGCGATAGCCGACCTCGTAGGACAGCGTGCCGCTTTTGCTCATGATGCCCAGCGTCCCGGGATTCAGGCTGACATCGGGCAGGAAGCCCAGCTTCACCGCGCCGGGGATGGCCAGGCCCGGGGTCGAGGCACCGACCCATGTCGCGCCCGCGCGGCGCACCGCGCGCCCGATCCGGATCGCATCATGGATGGGCACGCCCTCGGCCACCGTGACGATCAGCTTGATGCCGGCGGACAGCGCTTCCTGCACCGCGGCCAGGGTTTCCAGCGGCGGGGCCATCGCGACCGAGGCGATCGCGCCCGTCGCCAGCACCGCCTCGGCGCAATCGGCGTAGACCGGCACGCCGGCGACCTCGGTGATGTCGGTGCGCGTGGCGGTGCCACCGACGATGTTGGTGCCATAGCCGCGCATCAGGGCGGCATGGGTGCGCCCCATCCGGCCGGTGATGCCCTGCACGATCACCGGGGTCTGGCTGGTCAGGGTATGGATCATGCCGCCCTCCCGCCCAGGATCGCGTCCACCCGTCGGATGGCTTCTCCCAGATCCTCGGTCACCAGCATGCCTGGCCGGCGTTCGCCCAATATGGTCCGCGCCTCGGCCGCGCCGCGGCCCACCAGGCGCGCGACGACGGGCACGCGCAGCGCCGGGGTCTGCTCGATGGCGGTGGCCAGCAGGTTCGCGACCTCGACCAGGTCGGCGATGCCGGCGAAGATGTTGACCAGCACCACCTTCAGGGACGGCCGCGCGGTCATCCACGACAGCACCCGGATCAGGCGTACCGGAGAGCCGCGCATCTGCCCGGTGCGGATGTCGCAGAAATTGAGCGGGCGGGCACCGCGGGCGGTCAGTTCGTCGATCAGCATCATCGACAGGCCCGCCCCGGTGGTGACCAGGCCGATCTCGCCTTCCGGGTCGAGTTCGACATAGTCGAAGCCCTCGGCCAGCTTGCGGTTGGCATCGGCATAGATTTCGGGCCGCGCGCGCACCAGGGCGGCGATGCGCGGCTGGCGGTCGACGGCACCGAGGTCGACCACCACCTTGGCATCGCCGGCGATGCAGCCGGACTCGGCGACGAACAGCGGGTTGATCTCGGCCAGCGCGAGTTCGCGGTCCATCACCAGCTCCGCCAGGCGGCGGCCGATATCGGCGATCCGGGCGCGCCAGGCCTCGGGTTCTCCGGCGATCATCTCGGCCAGCGCTTCCGACACCGCCCCGGGATGCGGCGGGCACAGCCGGCCCTGGGCGGTGCCCGCTTCCTCGATCCCGACCCCGCCCTGGGCGGCGTAGATCACCCGCAGCCCATAGCTCGCGGCGTCGACCATCACCGCGAGGTAGCGTTCCTGCCCGCTCGCGGCCTGCTCGACCAGGCAGGCATCGACCTGGTGGCCCTTCAGCCTGGTGCCCATCATCGCGCCGACCGCCTGGGCGACGGCATCGGGCGTGTCGCAGCGGCGGATGCCGCCTGCCTTGCCGCGCCCGCCGACGGGGACCTGCGCCTTGACTACCCACGGGCCAGTGCCGGGCGGCAGCGCCGCCCGGGGTCCGGTGACCAGCGCCGAGGCCGGTACCGGGATCCCCTGATCGGCGAACAGCGCCTTGCCGTCGGCCTCGATCAGCAGCACCTCAGAACGTTCCCAGGCCCATGATGCCGTCCGCGACGTCGAAGTCGCCGACGATCTTCTTGCCGATCAGGTCGCGCAGGGTTTCCGACGCGCCGCCGCCGATCGAGCCATAGCGGGCGCCGCGATAGAAGCGCGAGACCGGGTATTCGTCGGTGAAGCCGAAGCCGCCATGCACCTGCACCGCCTCGGTGGTGACGCGCAGCGACATCTCGTTGTTGAAGATCTTGGCCGAGGCGGCCAGGAACGGATCGGGGAACGGGTTGGCGGACATGCAGGCGCGGTACAGCAGGCCGCGCCCGGCCTCGATATCCTTGTACATGTCGGCGAGTTTCCAGCGGATGCCCTGGAAATCGGCGATCGGCTTGCCGAACACGGTGCGCTCGCGCACATAGTTCACCGCCTCGTCGAACGCGCCCTCGGCCAGGCCCAGCGAAATCGAGGGGTTGAGGCAGCGCTGCGTGTTGAACGCGGTCAGCAGCTTGCGGAACCCGTCGTCGCGGATGACCAGGTTTTCCAGCGGCACCTCGCAGTCGTTGAACTGGATCTCGTGCAGGTTCTCTCCGCCCATCGTGTGATAGGTGCCGGTGACCTCGAAGCCCTTGGTGTCGGGTTCCAGCAGGATGCAGCCGATGCCCTCGCGGCCCGGCTTGCCGTCGATGCGGGTGAAGATCACGAACATCCCGGCCTCCCTGGCGCGGGAGATCAGGGTCTTGGTGCCCTTCAGGATCACGCGGTCGCCGACGATGCGCGCATTGGTGCGGTAATTGGCGACATCGGTGCCGGCGTGCGGTTCGGTCATGCACACCGCGAGGATGCAGTCCCCCGACACGACGCGGGGCAGGATGCGGTCGCGGATGGATGGCGGGGCGTAGCGGGCGATGACGCGTGTCTGGACGCCGGCTTCGCCGAGCACGGCCATCGCGGTGACGTAGTCGACCTTGGCGATCTCTTCGAGGATGAGTGCGGTATCGAGGATGGGCAGGCCGAGGCCGCCGTATTCCTCGGGCACCGACATGCCGAGGACGCCGAGTTTGGCGAGCTTCTTCATGTTTTCCCAAGGGAAGGTGCCGTCCATCCAGCGCTGGGCGATGGGTTTGAACTCGGTCTGCACGAGCTCGCGCACCGACTGGATCATCTCCCGCTGCTCGGGTTTCAGGTGGAAGTCCATCTTGCCGTTCCCTTGGTTCCTCATGTGACGCGGGAGTGTAGCCAGGGGGGTGGTTTCGGGAAAGATGGCCGGGTCCGGGTGACGGAGCAGGGTGGGGGGGCCGATGGCGGTGGACGGGGATTTGCCGTCGGGCGCAGGATGGGTCCGCGGCGCTGCAACGAAATTGCAAGCCGCGCGGGTGGATAAGGCGGGGTCCGGCGGCGGGCGGTCCATGCGGGCGCATGGCCGTGCGCGGGAACGGAGCGAAGACGGGATCGTTACATGCGGCTGACACTGCCGGACGCGCTTGGCCTGATCATCGGTTTCTCGCTGGGCGGCCTGGCGCTGGCGCTGTATTTGCCGCCGTCCGGCGACCCGCCCGGTCAACCGGCGGGCGAACCGGCGCCCGCGCCGACGGCGGTCCGCCCGGTATCGGCCACGCCGCCCGCCCCGACGCACCCCGCCCCAACGCGCCCCACCTCGCAGCGCCTCGCCTCGCAGAACCAGGTCACCGCCGCCGTGCAGCCGCGCCGCCTGCCGGACGCCGTCGCACCCCGCCAGCCCGCGTCCCCTGCCTCCTTCCCTGGATCGCCCTCTGGATCTCCCTCTGGATCTCCCCCTGGATCCCCCTTGGGCCCCGCCCCGCCGCCGCTCCTGCCCGAGGTGGTGACGCCGTCGCCGCCCACCGTCTCGACCATGCCGAACGTGATCCGTCCGACCGAGCAGTCGAAGAATGTGGGCCTGAGCGGGACCGGCTTCTTCATCGCCGGCGACGGGCTGGTGATGACCGCCGCGCATGTCGTCGACGGGTGCAAGACCACGCAGGTCGCATCGCGCTTCGTGCCGACGGCGCCGGCCCGCATCCTGGCCACCGACACCAGGAACGACCTGGCTCTGCTGCGCGCCCCGTCGGTGCGCCCGCCCGGCGTCATGGCCTTCGCCACGGCGCCCGCCCCCGGTGCCCATCTGACGCTGTACGGCTATCCGGCGGGGTCCGACACGCTGATCCCGACCGAGGCGCTGGGCACGCTGCGCAACGATCGCGCCCAGGGCCAGCAGGCGCTGCCGTCCGGGCAGATCGTGCAGGCGTCCAACCGCCCGGCCGATGCGCGGGATTTCCTGTGGATCGACGCCCAGGCGGTGCGTCAGGGCTTCAGCGGCGGGCCGATCGTCGGGCCGCGCGGCGACGTGGTGGGTGTACTGAAAGGGATGGTGGTGAATCGCGATCCGGGCGGCGGCGGCCCGACCACGCCCACCGGCATCGCGATCGGGCCCGGCACGCGCCCGATCATGGCGTTCGTGCAGCAGGAGATTCCGACCTTCGACATCGACGCCGCCACCCGCCTGGTCAGCACCGACAGCGCCGAGAACGCCCGCAAATCCGTCGTCCACGTCTTCTGCTGGCGCTGACATCGGGGCAGGAAGCGGCCTGCCCTGGCCGGTGCCGCCCGACATGCCGCATGACCCGTCCCGGAGGGCGAAGGCCCCGCCGGAACGGGTCCGGCTGGACTACTCCACGAACGCTTCCTCGCGTGCCCTGCGGATGTTCGGCAGCACGATGATCACCAGCAGGATGGCCGCGGCGACCAGGAAGCCCAGGCTGAGCGGACGCTCGATGAACACCATCGGATCGCCGCGCGACAGCAGCATCGCGCGCCGCAGATAGGTCTCCATAATCGGGCCCAGGATGAAGCCCAGCAGCATCGGCGCCGGCTCGAAGTCATGCTTGATCAGC
>CAYZKM010000167.1:0-8637 GCA_964478525.1 uncultured Bifidobacterium sp. | reverse complement strand
GCCCATGTCCTTGATGCCGCCCAGCGCGCGATCAAGCTTGTCGCGGTCGCGGGTGATGTCCAGCACTTCCTTCTTCGTCAGGCCCTGGGTTTCCCCGCTGACCAGCTCGTCGATCTGGCGCAGGCGCTTGATCGAGCCGGTGATGGTCTTCCAGTTGGTCAGCGTGCCGCCCAGCCAGCGGTGATTGATATAATACTGCCCGCACCGGCGGGCGGCGTCGGCCACATGCTCGGCCGCGGCGCGCTTGGTGCCGACGAACAGCACGCGCCCGCCGCTGGCGGTCACGTCACGCACGGCGCGCAGCGCGCGATCCAGCATCGGCACGGTCTGCTGCAGGTCGATGATGTGGACCTGGTTGCGCACGCCATACAGGAACGGCGCCATGCGCGGGTTCCAGCGCCTGGTGTGGTGGCCGAAGTGAACGCCGGCTTCCAGCAGCTGGCGCAGGGTGAAATCGGGCATCGCCATCGGCGTGCTCCTTTCCTGACAGTCCGGTTGATCCTCCGCGGGGGTTGTCGTCACCGACACCGGACCTGCCTGGGCAGGAAAGGGTCCCCGCGTGCGAATTTGCCGCGGCCCGGAGCAATCCGGGCCACGACCGCGCCGCATATGCCGGATTGGCGGTCCGGTTGCAAGCGGCGCTTTCACGCCGGCACCCCGGCAATGGCGCCCGCTGTCACAGGCAAGCTTGGCGCCGCCACAACCATCGCGATAGTATCGCGCATCGGTTCAGGATGTGCGCGCCGTGGACATCACAACACTCGCAACGCTTGCCGGCTTGTTCCTGACCATGATCGTGGGCAACGCGGCATTCTTCGGCGATTCGCTGTTCGCCAGCATCGGCGTGCCGCACACCCTGGAACTGACCGGCTTCGACCGCCCGATGGCCGACCGGCTGTTCGCCGCCGAGGTCGCGTACTACACCCGCCTTCCGACCATCATGCACACGCCCGCGGTCACCACCAGCACGGCGCCCAGCGTCACCATGGCCCTGGCCAAGCCGTTCCAGCTTCAGGACGTGGTGTTCGCCATCCAGTCGCAGGTCCGCCAGGAAGTCGTCAACGTCACCGGCACCATCCTCTCCCACGCCGGCAAGCCCGACCTTTCGTTGCTGGTCGTCATCCACAACCCGCCCGATCCGCCGACCACACTCAGCGTGAACCAGCCCGATGGCGACCCCGAGGCGCTGATCAGGAAGGCCGCGCGCGAGGTGATGATCATCGTCGCCCCCTACCGCGTCGCGATCTCCGACCTCTCGGGCGCCCTCAACGGCGACAAGAACGCCATCGCCACCGCTCGGCAGACCGCGCAGCGCGGCTTGCTGCAGCCGTGGGACCCGTCCGTGTCCGGCGCCACCGAACTCGTCCTGCTGCACAACCTGCTGGGCATCCTGGCCTTCCACAGCCAGGAACCCGACCTGGCGCGGAACGAATTCAAGCGCGCGCACGACATTCCCGGCGCAGCGCCCTCGGCCTATGCCCTGGTGACCCTGAACCTGGCGTTCCTGGCGGTGATGGACGGCCAGCCCACCAGGGCGCGGGAGCTGCGTGACAAGGGCATCGCGATGATCGAGCCGGGCGTGGCCAAGGCCCTGGGCGCGCGGATCGATGTGATGGACGGGCTGATCGCCTGGTCGAACGGGGCGCTGGCCGAGGCGGAGATGCTGTTCCGCCGCGCCGCGGCCGCCAGCGATACCGAGGTCGAGCCCCATTATTACCTGGCGCGGATGCTGGCGACGAGCGGCGACAAGGAAGGCGCGGCACGGGAATGGTCGCTGGCGCAGCGGACGATCCGTGCCGATACGCACTACGTCGCCCTGGCCAGCACGATCTTCTGGATGAACCCGGTCACCGGCCGGCTGGACGGCAGCGTGATCGACAATCTGCCCGCCGCACCCGAGCCCATGGCCACCGCGCCCGCTACCACCGCGCCCGCTACCACCTCGCCCGACCGGGCAGGCGCGCCACCGGCGCGATAGGCCGCGGCGCCACGCCCGGTCAGTCGATCCGGATCTTCGCCTCGCGGATCACCTGGCCCCAGACATCGGTGTCGCGGCGCATGACCGCCTTCAACGCCTCGGCGGTGCCGCCGATCGGGGTCAGGCCGTTGGCATGCAGCTTCTCGACCACATCGGGCATGCGGGCGATCTGCATCACCGCGGCACTGGCGGCCGCGACGATGTCGGGCGGCAGGCCGGCCGGCGCCCACACCCCATACCACGTACCGACGTCAAAGCCGGGATAGCCCAGCTCGGCCACCGTCGGCAGGTCGGGCGCCAGCGGATTGCGGGTCAGGCCGGTGACCGCCAGGCCGCGCAATTGCCCGGCCTTGATATAGGGCAGCGACTGCGTCGGGTTGTTGAACATCATCATCACATGCCCGGCCAGCAGGTCGTTCGTCGCCGGCGCCCCGCCCTGGTAGGGCACGTGCACGATGTCCAGCCCGGCGCGCTGCTTGAACATCTCCACCGACAGATGCGTCGGCGCCCCGGCCCCGCCGGCCGAGGCATAGGTCACCACCCCCGGCTTCGCCCTGGCCAGCGCCACAAGCTGCTGGAACGTCGTGACCGGCACGGACGGATGCACGACCACCATCAGCTTGTAGTCGAACACCTGCGAGATCGGCGTGAAGTCGGCGAACGGGTCGTAGCCCGGCGCCCCATACAGCAGCGCGTTGATCACCAGCGAGGACGAGTGCAGCAGGAACGTGTAGCCATCCGGCGGCGACTTGGCGACCAGCTGGGCGGCGATGTTGCCGTTGGCGCCTGACCGGTTCTCGACCACCACGGGCTGGCCCCAGATCTCGCCCAGCTTGGTGGCGAACAGCCGCCCGACCAGGTCGGTGGGCCCGCCGGGCGGGTAGGGCACCACCAGCCGCACGGATCGCGACGGCCAGCCCTGCGCATGCGCCGCGCCGGCGATGGCCAGGGCCAGGGTCAGCGTCAGGGCCAGCGTCAGCGTCATGGTCAGGCAGGCGAGGAAAAGAACGCCGATGCGCTTCATGGTGTGTCCGCCCCTGGATGCGTGCCGTCGAACGTCCCGCCGCGTGCGCGGCAAACAAAGCCCCACCGCGTCGGCGGCGGATGTCCGGGCTACCACAGCTCCGGCTTGGCCACCATCAGCCAGACCGCCAGCACCAGCGCGGCGAAGGCCGGCCAGCCCAGGATGAACCAGGCACGCATCGCCGCGTCATAGGCCGGCGGCAGTGGCGTGCCGTCGCGCGCCGCCACGCCGGCCAGCGCGGCGATGCGCATCTGCAGCCACACCACCGCCAGCCAGCACAGGCCCGCCAGCGCATAGCACAGCGCGCCGACGACCACCCATGGCGCCAGCGGATCGAACCCCGCCATCCGGATCAGCAGGAAGCCGGTGATCGGCTGGGCGATGCCCGACGGCGCGGTGAACAGCCAGTCCGCCAGCACCACATTGCGCGCGACCACCGCGATGGCGCGGACATCGCCGCGCAGATGCGTGGCCCACATGTGGAAGGCGGTGCCCAGCCCGGTGCCGAACAGCAGGAAGGCGCCGAAGATGTGGATGGTCTTGGTCAGGAAATACATCGCGCCCTATCGCGGGTTCGACAGGGCCAGCCAGGTCAGGATCGCGCCCATCACCGGCAGGTTCTTCAGCAGCGCGCCATACGGGTCCATCCACAGCACCGGCACGAACACCGTCAGGCCGATCGTATAGCCACTCGTCATCGCCAGCATCACCCACCCGCAGCGCCGCCCGGCCCGTCCGGACAGCAGGCGCAGGCCGATCAGGATGTCGATGAAGCAGAAGGCGAAGACCAGCGCCGGCACCGCGTCCGGCCCGGCGCCGATCGCCTGCGCGATCACCAGCGCATCGGTCGGCGGATCGATCAGCCCGGCGACGCCCGACCCGACCCACATCAGCCCCAGCACCAGGGTCAGCAGCGGAAACAGGAAATACAGGCGCGCATGCCAGCGGTCCTGCACATGGGACGGGCTGGCGGTAAAAGCCTGCGCCATCGAGCGGGGCGCGATGGCGCTGTCGCGCGCGAACCGCGCCGGGTCCGAGGTGTTGCCGTATTCCATCTGCGTCAGGGCGGTTGTGGTGACAGGCCCCGCGCCCAGCACATCCCCCACGCGCGCAACCGCCCGGATCAGAAGTTTCGGAACGGCAACGAAACGCGCCGGCGGCAGGTCGAGCCAGGCGCGCGTCGCCTCGATCATCTGGCGCAGGGTCATGGTCTCCGGTCCCACCGGATCGAGGACGCGGCGGGCGGGAAACGACGGGTCCAGGCAGCGCGCGACCGTCGCGGCGATGTCATCCACATGGATCGGCTGGAACCGCTGCGCCCCGTCGCCGATCAGCGGGATCACGCCGGGCAGCCCGGCCAGGCCGCGCAGGAACGACGTGCCGCCATAGCTGCCCTGGCCGTAGACCAGCGACGGGCGCAGCACGATCCAGTCGAGATCCAGCGTGGCCAGGTGCGCATCGGCCGCGGCCTTGGTGCGGGCATAGTCGGTGCCGGCAGCCGGTTCGGCACTGACGGCCGAGATCTGCACGACGCGGCGGATGCTCCTGGCCAGGCAGGCGTCGAACAGCCCGATGGCGGCGTCGGTGTGGATCGCCCTCGCGGACTGGCCGATGCCGGACTGCAGGATGCCGGCGCAGTTCACCACGGCATCGACCGGGGCGATCCGATCCAGGATCCAGCCCCAGGGTTCGGCCGAAACCATGTCGTTCAGGTCGACGCCATGGGTGCGCGCGGCGGGAAAGCGGCGATGGATCGCATCCTGGTCGCGCACCACGGCGGTGACCTGGTGGCCCGCCGACAGCAGATGGCCGCAGATCTGGCGGCCGATGAAGCCCGTCGCCCCGGTCAGCACCACATGCATGCCGGGCCCGCCGAACCGCCTAGCCGATGGCGACCTTGTGATAGCCGCGGCCGTAATAGATCAGGCCTTCATGCGCCTTGCCGGTGCGCACCGCCTCGACCGAGCAGAAGAACACGTCATGCGTGCCGACCTCGACGATCTGGTTGATGCGGCAGTCGAACACCACCACGGCTTCGTCCAGGACCGGCGCGCCGGTTTCCATCCGATGCCAGGTGTAGCCGTCGAAGCGCTGGTCCATCGTATGGTCGGTCATGCCGGCGAATACCGGCGACAGGCCTTCCTGCGCCGGCGTCAGCGTGTTCACCGCCAGCACGCCGTTCTGGCGCATCGCCGGATAGGAATCGTTGGTGCGGTTGGCACAGACCAGCAGCGTGGGCGGGGTGTCGGTGACGCTGGTCACGGCCGAGGCGGTGAAGCCGGCACGCCCGCCGGGGCCATCGGTGGTGATGACATTCACGGCCGCGCCGAGACGGGCCATGGCCTCGCGATAGGCTTGCTTTTCAACCGGCATGGAACCCTCCTCGACGACGCCGCCAGATGCCGCACTATGGCGCCGGGATCGGGACGTGGCCAGAGGCAGGCAAGATGGGGACGAAAGTGCGCGGAGCACCATTGCCCTCCCCCCCGGAGTTGCTGTCATACTGCACCGCACAAACATCGCGGAGGCCGAGATGGGCACGTTCCTGGAACAGACGGAAGCCACGATCGAACGCTGGTTCGCCATCACGCCGCCCAACGATCCCGCCCGCCGCCTGGCCGCGGAACTCGCCGACACCATCAGCGCCTTCGAGAAGCTGCGCGGGACGCTGACGTTCGAGGATGAACCATCGACGTTCGAGGCGGCGCTGCAGGCGACGAAGGAGCAGGGCGCATGACCGGCCTTGCCGCACTGACCCTGACCGAGGCCGCAGACGCCGTTCGCACCGGGCAGGCAACGTCGATGGATCTGCTGGATGCGTGCTGGAAGAACCTGGAAGCGCTGAACGGGCAGGTGAACGGCACCATCTGGCTGGATCGCGAAGGCGCCGAGACGACCGCCCGCGCCGCCGACCGGGCCGTACGCGAGCGGCAGGCCCTGGGCCGGCTGCACGGCATCCCGATGGCGCACAAGGATATGTACTACCAGGCCGGCAGGCTCGCGACCTGCGGATCGGCGCTGCGCCGGGACTGGCGCCCGGACTACACCGCCACGGTGATCCAGCGCATGGCGGCCGAGGGCGCGATCGTCTTCGGCGGGCTCAACATGGCCGAGTTCGCGCAGAATCCCACAGGCCACAACAAGACCTTCGGCGACTGCCATAACCCGTGGAACCTGCCCTACATCACCGGCGGGTCGTCCTCGGCCTCGGGCGCGACGGTGGCCGCGCGCTACAACTATATGGCGCTGGGCTCGGATACCGGCGGATCGATCCGCCTGCCCGCCTCGGCGTGCGGGGTGACCGGGATCAAGGGCACGCAGACCCGCGTGTCGCGGCACGGCGTCATGCCCCTCTCCTTCAGCCACGACAATGTCGGCCCCCTCGCCCGCTCGGCGCGCGACTGCGCCCGCGTGATGGCGGTGATCGCCGGCCATGATCCGCTGGACACCACGAGCTCACGCGAGCCGGTTCCGGACTATGAAGCGATGCTGGACGGCGATCTGCGCGGGTTGCGCATCGGTGTCCCGACAAATGTCTTCTTCGACGGCGTCGACGCCCCGGTCGCGGCGGCCATCGAGCAGGCGCTGGCGGTGCTGAAGGCACGTGGGGCGACGGTGATGCCGATCACCCTGCCGGTGATGGACGCGGTCGCCACCTACGGGTCCATCGTCTCGCGCGTCGAGGCGGCGGCGATCCACGCGCAATGGATGCGGGACGATCCACAGGCGTATGGACAGCATATCAGCGGGCGGATGTATCCGGGCTATGCGATCCCGGCGCCGTACTACGTGGAATCGCTCGCCCGCCGCGGGCCGGTGCTGAAGGCCTTCGCAACCGAGGTGTTCGCGCAGGTCGACGTGCTGGTCACGCCGACGATCAGGACCTGCATCCCGACGCTGGCGGACACCGACATCGACCGCGGCCCGCCCGGCACCGAGCACCGGTTCATGGCGGTGTCGTCCAACACCCGCCCGTTCAACTATCTGGGCCTGCCCGCGGTCAGCGCGCCCTGCGGGCTGGACCCCCATGGCTGCCCGATCGGGTTGCAGATCGCTGGCCGCCCCTTCGCGGAAGGCCGCGTGCTGAAGGTCGCCGACGCCTATCAGCGCGATACCGACTGGCACCGCCGCCTGCCCCCGCTGGTCGCCGCGCTGGGAGACAGCGCATGACCCTGCCCAAGGTCGCATTCATCGGCACCGGCGGCACGATCGCCTCGCTGGGCCGCCACCCGTTCGACATCCAGGACTATGGCGCCGCCGGCACGGTGATGCACGCGGCCGAGATCCTGGCCAGATGGCCGGAAACCGCGATGGTGGCCGACATATTGCCGGTGCGATACCGCAACATCCCATCCACCGCGATCGACTTCCAGGACTGGAAGACGCTGGCCGGGATGTGCGCGACGCTGGCCGCCGAGCATCCCGACCTGGCCGGCATCGTCATCGGGCACGGCACCGCGACGCTGGAGGAGACGGCGTATTTCCTGAACCTGACGGTGAAAATCGACATCCCCGTCGTGCTGGTGGGCGCGCAACGCCCGTCCAGCGCGCTGTCGTCGGATGCCGGGATGAACCTGGCCAACGCGCTGCGCGTCGCCGGCTCGCCCGAGGCGCGGGGCCTCGGCGTGCTGGTCGTGCTGAACGACGAGATCCAGGCAGCGCGGGAGGTCACCAAGACCTCGACATCGCGGATGCAGACGTTCCGGTCCCCCGATTTCGGCGTGCTGGGCCACGCCGATGGCGACGCGGTGGCGTTCTATCGCCGCCCGGTGCGCCGCCATGCCCCGGATACCGAGTTCGACATCGCCGGCCTTGCCGCCCTGCCCCGGGTCGACATCGCCTATGCCTATGCCGGCAATGACGGCGTCGCGGTGAACGCCTTCGTCGCGGCGGGGGCAAAGGGGATCATTTCGGCCGGGTTCGCGCCCGGCTTCACCTCGCCCACCGAGGCGCTGGCGCTGAAACAGGCCGCCGACGCCGGCGTGGTGGTGGTGCAGTGCACCCGCGCCGGGTCGGGGCGGACATCGCGCACGACGCGGATCCGGGAAGCGGGCTTCCTGATCTCGGACAATCTGAACCCGCAGAAGGCGCGCATCCTGCTGGCCCTGGCCCTGACGGTGACGACGGACCCCGGGGAGATCATGCGGATCTTCCGGACGTATTGACCGTGGCTGTCACCCGCAAGGCCGCGGGGATGGTCCCGTCCGCGGGCGGAGGCTGAGCCGATGGACATCTACCATGTCTGGTGCGACCTGCAGCCGGGGGTCGGCGACCTGGTGTTCCAGGAGAAACTGGCCGCCTACATGGATCACCTGCGCGGCCAGGACCTGATCGCGGCATGGCGCCTGACGCGCCGCAAGCTGGGGTTGGGACCGCCTGGCCTGGGCGAGTTCCACCTGATGATCGAGGTGAAGGACCTGGCACAGCTGGACGCGGCGTTCCAGCGCGTGGCGAGCCGCGCCGAACCGGTGGAGGGGGTGCATTTCGGGGTGAATTCGCTGGTGCGCAACGCGGTGTTCGCGCTGTACCGGGATTTCCCCGATCCGGTGCGCCACCGCGGCGAGGAACGGTTCTAGCGCGTTCCGGCTGACCGTAAACGGTCAGCGCGCGCTATCTCGTTGTTTGATCGCATGAT
>CAYZKM010000166.1:0-8692 GCA_964478525.1 uncultured Bifidobacterium sp. | reverse complement strand
CGTGGCAGCGTGTCGATCATGCGATCAAACAACGAGATAGCGCGCGCTGACCGTTCACGGTCAGCCGGAAAGCGCGCTAGGCCTCCCCCACGCTCGGCGGCAGGCCCAGCAGCATCCTTCCGTACGGAACCATTGCCATCTGCCGGTGCACCACGGAATGCGTGGCAATCGTCACTATATCGCGCAGCAGCGGCTGCATCGGATCGTTGTCGTACACCACCCGCGATCCCAGCACATCGGCCAGTTTCTCCACCCCGTGGCGCAATTGATCGGTCGCATAGGCGACGTCGCGGCGGTTGCGCATCACGTCCTCGGCCGAGATCGCGCAGCCTGCCTCCAGCGCCGCGATGCTCTCGGCACGGCGGGTGCGCATGATCAGCACCGCCCCCTCGATCGCGGCGGACGCCTCGGCCAGGGCCATCTGCACGACCTCGGATTCGCCCAAATCCCGCACCCCGCGCGACAGCCGCGACCGGATCGCCGCCGGCACATGCGCCAGCGCCCGCCTGGCCAGGGAAAACGCAACGGGCGGCAGGGAAAACGGCACCAGGAACCCGCGCGGCGCCCGCAGCAGGCGGTAGCCCGGGTGGACCGCCGCGCCGGGCGTCGTGCCCGCCATCAGGTCGGACAGCAGCACCGTCCGATGCGCGGGCACGAAGGCATCCCGGATCACCAGCGTCCGGCTCGCGGTGCCGCGCAGGCCCAGCACGTGCCAGTCATCGACGATCTCGATCCCGGACATCGGCACCAGCATGTATCGCGTGGGCTTGTTGCCGGCCGCGTCCTCGGCCCGGGCACCGATGATCGCCCATTGCGCGTGCAAACACCCCGACGAGAACGGGAAGCTGCCATCCAGCCGCCACCCGCCGGCGACGCGCGCCGCCGTCTGCCGCGGCGCCAGCGACGACGACGCGACGGCACCCGGCGTGTCGCCCCAGACATCGGCCTGGCCCCGCTCGGGCAGGCAGCCGATGATCCATTGATGCTCCCCCAGCACGGCATAGACCCAGGCGCTGGCGCCGCAGCCCTCGGCCAGCGTCTCGACGATGCGGGAGAACACGTCGAACGAGCCCTGCACGCCGCCGAACCGCGCTGGCTGCAGCACCCGCAGCAGACCGGCGCGGTGATAGTCCTGCACGGTCTCGGGCGGGATCGAGCGGTCGGCATCGGCCTGCGCCGCGCGGGCGCGCAACACGGGAACCAGGGCGGCGGCGGCGCGGATCAGCGTGTCCGGCATGGGTCAGGCCGCCCAGGACGACCGGGCCTGGATCGCCCAGCGCCCATCGATCAGCACGACGACATACAGCGAGCGGTAGCTGCCGATGGCGCTGCCGTCGCCACGATAGCGGGTGAACTGCACGCGGAAATGCACCTTGCCCGGGCCGGCATCGATCACCTCCACATAGTCCCAGGCCGTGCGGGCCCAGCCCTCGGCCTGTCCGGCGCGGCCCCAGACCAGGTTGTGAAAATCCGCCGGGGTCGGCATGACCGTAACTTTGCCACTATGCAGGCGCACATGGGGGAAATGGAACCAGCGCGTGCGGATCGCCTCCGCGTCTTCGTCATTGAACGCCGCCATGAAACCGTCCAGTACGGCGCGCCCCTGCGCGATCTGTTCCGCGTATTCTGAATCCGACATGGCATCGTTCCCTCTTTCCGCCGATCCTACGCCACGCGCGGCCTGGTGGGCGAGCCTGCTGGTGCTGTGCCTGGCGCTGATCGCCCCGCTGGCCCTGACCGACGTTCCACCCCTGGGCGACTATCCCAACCACCTGGCTCGGCTGATGGTGCTGACGTTCCCGGATGGGCCGCTGGCGCGGTTCTACGCCGTGCACTGGGCGGTGATCCCCGATCTGGGCATCGACCTGGCCGGCCCGCCACTGCTGCGCCTGCTGCCCGTTCACGCCGCCGGGCGGCTGCTGCTGGCGGGCATCATCCTGCTGCCGGTGCTGGGCACGGTTGCCTACAGCCGAGCGGTGTTCGAGCAACGGAGTTGGTGGGCGCTGGGGTGCGGGCTGGTGGCGTACAACCAGACATTGCTGCTGGGGTTCCTGAACTTCACCGCCGCCACCGGCCTGGCGCTGCTGCTGGCCACCGCCTGGCTGCGCTGGCGCGAGGAGCACCCAACCGCCACGCTGGCCGCCGCCGCGCTGGGCTGCGTCGGCCTGTTCTTCTGCCACCTGGCCGGCGTGGTGTTCTTCGCCCTGCTGATCGCCGGGCACGAGATCACCTGGCTGTGGCGCGCCCGCATCCTTGGCCTGTCCAGCCTGGCCCGCCGCATCGGGCTGGCCGCGCTGGTGTTCGCCGGGCCGGCGGCGCTGTATCCGCTGTCGCTCTTCCACGCCGAGGCAGGGCCAACCGAGTTCCAGCCCTTCTCGATCAAGATGCGGCAGGTGCTGGCGCCGGTCACCGGATACGACCTGGCGCTGGACGCGCCGACCGCGGTGGCACTGCTGTTCATCGTGGTGATGCTGGCGCGGATGCGGATGCTGCGGATGCCGGCCCGCGCCGCCATTCCCCTGGCGCTGACGCTGGTCGGGTTCCTGGCCGCGCCGTTCGCCGCCAAGGGCACGTTCCACCTGGACACGCGCTTCATCGTGCTGGCCGGGTTCCTGCTGTTCGCCGGGCTGATGCCGCGCCCCCTGCCCCGCAACGGCGGCCCCATCATCGCCGCCGTCCTGATCGCACTGTTCGGGGCGCGGATAGCGGCGCTGTCGGTGGCCTGGGCCGACCATGCCAGTTCCATCGCATCCGTCCGCCACGCCATCGCCGCCATCCCCCCCGGATCCGTCGTCTACACCGCCATCCGCCCCCTGCCCCGCGATGCCGGCGCCGCTCGGCTGTCCAGCGGGCTGCGGACGGACCTGCATCTGGCCGCGTTGCTGGCGATCGAGCGCAAGGCCTGGTGGCCGTTCCTGTTCGACAACGAATCCCAGCAGCCCGTCACCACCCGCGAGCCCTTCCGCGCCCTCGCCGCACGGGTGGGAAACATCCCGGAACTGACGGGCGGGCGGCTGCCGATGGACCTGGATCTGTGCGGGTTCGACCATCTGCTGCTGCAAGGCCGCCTGACCGGGTTCGACGCCGCCCGGTTCGCCGGAGACCGGCTGGTGCCGCTGGCAATATCGGATCGTGCCGCGTCGTTCCGGGTGGCGGCGGACCATTGCGGCGCGGGACGGTGACAGACGTATAGTCGCCGTCTGTTTCCACCCGAGAGGACCGCCGCATGACCTGGTCGATCGTTGCCCATGATCCGAATGCCGATGCGTTTGCCGTCGCCGTCGCCACCAAGGCGTTCGCGGTGGGCGCGTCCTGCCCGTTCGTGCGCGCCGGGGTGGGGGCGGTGTCGACTCAGTCGATGACGAACCGCTACCTGGGCCCGGCGGTGCTGGACGCGATGGCGCGCGGCCTGCCCCCGGCGGCGGCGATCGAGAGCGCGCTGGCCGGCGATGACGGCCGCGGCATCCGGCAGGTGCACGCGGTGGACCGGCACGGGCGCACCGCCGCCTGGACCGGCGGGAACTGCGTGATGTGGTGCGGCAATGTCGCGTCCGGCGGGAGCAGCGTGGCCGGCAACATGCTGGCCGGGGAGCCGACGATCACCGAGACCCTGGCGACGTACAAGGCGAACATCGCACTGCCGTTCCCCGACCGGCTGATGGTGGCGATGGAGGCGGGAGACGCCGCGGGCGGGGACCGGCGCGGGCGGCAATCGGCGGCGATGGTGATGGTGACGACCGAGGATTTTCCGGATTTGAACCTGCGCGTGGACGACCATGCGGTGCCGCTGGTGGAGCTGCGGCGGCTATTGGGGATCTGGAAGGTGGAGGGGGTGCCGAGGCTGGGGATGGCGCCCAGCAAGGGAAATCCGTCGGGTTTTTTGGATTTGGATGCGATCGAGGCGGGATGGCGGGCGCGCGGGGTGGATTTGCGGTTTCGGCGGTAGGGGTTGTTGTTGAACCACCGCTCGATTGAGCATATATTTTGCTCAAAGGAGCATTCGTGATGGTTCAGGCAAGGGCATCGTCATCCCGTGTCGATCAGGCAGGCAAGCCGAAACGGCCATCCGGTGGCATGACAGCGCCCGGGGCGGTCCTGTCCTATCTGTCGGTGTACCGCGCCACGCCGCTGGAGCGGATCGACATGATCAAGCGCGGCATCCCCGCCGTCGAGGTGAAGCGCATCCTGGCCGACCTGGCGCTGGGACAGGGGGCGGGGTTCAAGGCGCTGAACCTGTCGACGGCCACGGTGAACAAGAAGGTCAAGCAGGGCGGCACGCTGTCGCCCGAGGAGAGCGAGCGGGTCGTTGGCTTCGCGAAACTGGTGGGCCAGGTGGAGGCGATGGTGCAGGATTCCGGCGATCCGGCCGGGTTCGACGCCCATGCCTGGCTGGCGCGCTGGCTGACGGAACCGCTGCCGGCGCTGGGCGGTGTGCGGCCGGCTGATCTGGTGGATACCATGGAGGGGCAGGGCCTGGTGTCCGCCGCGCTGAGCCGGATGCAGAGCGGGGCCTACGCTTGAGCGTGACGGTCTGGCGGATCGCATCCGATACCAGGCTGTATGAGGCGGACGATCTTTCCGGTGCGGGCGCGAAGGCCACTGGTGGGCGCTGGAACGATGTTGGTGATGCGGTTGTCTATACATCGGAGACACAGGCGCTGGCGTGCCTGGAAACCGTGGTGCACCTGAACGCGGGTGGGCTGCCGTTGAACCGGTATCTGGTGGCGGTGACGATCCCGGTTGAGTTGTGGGCCGCCGCGCGGACGGTACGGGTGGCGGATTTGCCGGTTGGGTGGGATGCGGAACCGGCGGGACGGGTGAGTGTCCGGTTGGGGTCGGAATGGCTTCGGTCCGGGGCGAGCGCGGTGCTGCGCGTGCCGTCGGTGGTGGTGCCGGATGAGTATAATGTGTTGATCAATCCTGGGCATTTGGGGAGTCGGGGCGTTCGGGCGGTGAAGGTTCGGAAGTGGGTTTATGATCCTCGGTTGCGGGGGTAGCGGGAAAGGTGGAGAGTTGAAATCTCATTGATCCTACCCACTCCCTCGAAAGGTCAACTCTTGAATTATGTCATCATCGCAACTATTGGCCATATTGGCGTCCAAGAAGTATAGCCACCTGCATTCTGTAGAATTACCACGAAGTATCCACGGTCGCGGGCGCTGACTGACCATGCAACTGAGGGTATCACGTAAGCAGAGCCCATGTGCCTGCTAAACTTGGGGCGATAGGATAGGGAACACCTGATCGCTGCCGTATTGGTCGAATAAAAATCCATGGGCGTAATCGAGCGATGGAAATCTCTCCGGATTTCTCTGTGTCTCCAGATACGCATGAGCGAGGAGGTTCCAATAGCGTTTTATCGGATAGACCGTCTTAATTTCGAGCGCATCCGAAAGCATCTCGCAAAGCTGCGTGGGTTCGGGGCTGATAACGAGGATTGTGCCCCGAAAATTCTTGAATTTTTGGACGAAGCACGCAAGCGTCACAGAGTCATCGTAACCGTTTCCCATCTGGGCGAAGCTATAGCCAATGATCGTTACGTGCCGCGGCGCTTTGCTCATTATCCATGACAGCCGTCGATACAGGTCTGCGTCAGTCCACGACTCAGGGACCCCCATGACCAAATCGTCGGGCGGCACACACATGTCGAACTCACAGAGGTTTGCAATCCAAGCTCCCATTTCACGAGACCCATATGCCGGATCAATCGTCCCGTGCATGTTCACAATCTTGTGCATAGATCCACAAAATTCCCCTGCAAGACCGTCATGATTGTAGTTGGCAATCACCGACGGGTAGAACGCCCGGAATACTCGATAACTGTCTGTAATAGTACCTTCGGTTCGTGCGGACCAAAGTGACCGAGCAATATCGTGCTTCAGCATCTCCCGCGCAAATAGGTCTGGCAGACGCATCAATATCTCATGGAATAGACGCTCGTCGATGCCGGTGCAAAGGTGCCGATCGAGAAACCTGTTCCTGTTTGCTATTTCCAAAAAGTCAATCATACGCTGCGTTAGCAGCGCGCGTGGCGTTACAATCGCCGGAAAGGAGCCCTTCCTGAGATAGGCCTGTGGTGCCCCGCTCCAGAAATTCCATCCGAGTGGCGACGATCCTGCCGACGCACCGGCACCAAGGAAAAAGAGGCCCGTTTGCGTGCGTAGGCGCATGAAAATGTGTTCGAGCGTCAGGATTTCTTGACTACAACGGATAATAGCCACCAAGTTATGCTCCGCGAAGTAGAGAACTACTGATATAGATGCAATTCAACACAATGTCATCTCGTGGTGCTGTCCTATCCAACTCCTTGCCGCGTTTCGCCGTACACTCGCGTGTACGGCGCTCACGGAACAGTCCGGGCGGCAGTCCGAGACCGCGGCCTAATCAATCACAATCTTGACTTTTTTCCTATTCCATGCCACCGTCCCCACCCCCTTCCCCCCAACCACCCGACAAACGGCATGTACAAATCCCAATCCCAGCCCCTCCCCAAAGACCCCATCCAGGGCCCCGACGGTCCTCTGCCTTTGCACTTCTCCCAGGAGCTCATCCGCGGCCTGTCCGCCACCGTCGTCGACGACCAGATCATGACCGACGAAGACCGCCTCGCCCGCTGGGCCGGCGCATATGATGCTCTGATTTCCTTCGTCCCGTCCGAACCGACCGAGGCGATGCTCGCCGCCCAGGCGGTGGCCGCGCACACCGCCGCGATGGAAAACCTGCGCCGAGCGATGACGCACTACCAGTCCGAGGACTTCCGCATCCGCCTGCGCGGCAGTGCCGTCAGCCTGATGCGCGCATTCACCGCGACGCTGCGCGCACTGGAACGCCATCGCGGCTGGCCGGCCGGAAAGAAAACCTATCGCGACTGACCAAAATGTCGGTCCTACCCCATGTCCGGTGAGGGTTCTCCGCGCCGAAGCGCCGGTGTCCGGACCGGAGGACGGGTCAGGCCCGTCCATGACGCGGGGGGATGCCCGTGCCCTCTCCTACCCCTCGTCATGGCCGGCCACGGGGCCGGACTCCCAACCCCGTGCAGGGAAATGTTGGCCCAACCCCATGTCCGGTGAGAACTCGGTGAACCAGACCACGCTCCGCAACGGCAATCCCCGCCGCGACCTGACCGCGCTGCCTCGATGCGGCGCAGAAACGAGGGTCGGCGGTGCATGCCGCCAGCCGGCGATGCGCAACGGCCGGTGCCGGCTGCATGGCGGGCTGTCCACCGGGGCGCGCACCCAGGCGGGCAAGGCGGCGCAGATTGCCGCCCACACCATCACCGGGGCGTATGGAGAGCCCGGGCGCAAACTGCGCGAAGCCGGGCGAATGGTCGTGCGGATCGGGCGGCTGCTCGGCCGGGGAATTCTGCCGTCCCGGCGGTTCAAGACGGTGGGGGATTGGTTGAAGGCCGAGGAACGGAAGCAGAAAACACGTTTGGTTTCAGTCCGTTGTCCGGTGGCCGGGTCAAGCCCGGCCATGACGCGGGGGGTGGGCGCGCCGCCCGCGTTTACCTCCGCAACCCCTATCCCTCCAACTCCTCCCGCAGCATTTCCAGCGTCAGCCACTGTTCCTCGGCGGCGGCCAGAGCGGCCTGGGCGGTTTCCAGGGCGGTGCCGGCGGCGGCGAGCCGCCCCGGATTCTTCACGTACAAATCCGGATCAGCCAACTCGGCGGTCAGCCTCGCAACATCAGCCTCAAGCGCCGCCATCCGCGCCGGCAGCGTCTCCAGCGCGTGCTTGTCCTTGAAGGTCATCCGCCGGTTCGCCTGCGCCGCGCGCGGCCTGGCATCAGCGACCGCCGCACGAGGCTTCGCCGCCCCAGCCGCCACCGTCTTCGCCGGCCCACGCTGCACCAGCATGTCGGAATATCCGCCGGCATACTCGGTCCAGCGGCCGTCGCCGTCCGATGCCATGACGGATGTCACCACACGGTCCAGGAAGTCGCGGTCATGGCTCACCAGCAGCACCGTGCCCTGGTATTCGGCCAGGCGTTCCTGCAACAACTCCAGCGTCTCCAGATCCAGATCGTTGGTGGGTTCGTCCAGCACCATCAGGTTGGATGGCGTGGCGAAGGCCCGCGCCAGCGTCACCCGCCCGCGCTCCCCGCCTGACAGCACGCCGACGGGCGTGTTGGCCTGCTCGGGGCCGAACAGGAAGTCCTTCATGTAACCGACGACATGGCGCACCTGCCCGCCCACGCGCACGGTGTCGCCGCCGCCCTCGGCCAAAGCCTGAGACAGCGTCTGGTCCGGGTCCAGGCTGTCGCGCCGCTGGTCCAGGGTCACCTGTTCCAGGTTCGTGCCGATCCTCACCTCGCCCGAGTCGGGCGGCAGCACCCCGGTCAGCAGGTGCAGCAGCGTGGTCTTGCCCGCCCCGTTGGGCCCGACGATGCCCACCCGGTCGCCGCGCATGATCCGGGTCGACAGGTGGCTGACCACGACCCGGTCGCCGAAGGCCTTGGACACGTCCTCGGCCACCATGACCAGCCGGCCCGAGACATCGGCCTCGGCCGCCGCCATCCGCACCCCGCCCTGCGGGCCGCGCTGTTCCCGCCGCTTCTTGCGCAGGGCGTGCAGCTCCCCCAGCCGGCGGATGTTGCGCTTGCGCCTGGCGGTGACGCCATAGCGCAGCCAGTCCTCCTCCATGGCGATCTTGCGGCCCAGCTTGTGGCGTTCCAGCTCCTCCTGCTCGAAGAC
>CAYZKM010000165.1:0-8716 GCA_964478525.1 uncultured Bifidobacterium sp. | reverse complement strand
TGCTGGTCCACTGGATCTTCATTTGATCGGCGAGGGCAGCGGTTTGTCCGTCCCGAGACTATCTGTCCATGCCTGAGTTGCATGCCGTGGAGATCGGGCCAGGGCTGCGCCGGCCTGATCGCTTTGTTTGTCGCTGTCCCCGCGGTGGGGTGGGCGATGCTGCCCTTCAGGCCCGCCGCGCCGGCGATGGGTGGGTCAGCTGCGGGGAATGCCGGCGGACGCGGTCAGCCCGCCATCCACGGGGATGTAGGCGCCGTTGACATAGCTCGCCTCGGCGGATGCCAGGAACGCGACGACCGCGGCGATCTCCTCGGGGCGGGCGAATCGGCCGGCGGGAACGCGGGTCTCGGTGGCTTTGCGGTATGTCTCGAAGGGCGCCATCATTTCGGTGTCGACGAAGCCGGGCGCGACGTAGTTGACCGTCACGCCGCGGCGGGCGCTCTCGATCGCCAGGGTCTTCACATAGGCCAGCAACGCCGCCTTGGTGGCGCCATAGGCGGCGTTGCCCTGGCTGGCCACCTGGCCGATCACCGACCCGATGGCGATGATCCGGCCGGCGCGGGCGCGCATCATCGGCCGCACCACGGCGCGAGCCAGGCGGGCGAAGGCGAAGTAGTTCACCTGCATCACCGCCTCGGCCTTGTCCTGGTCCATCATGGCGGCGAGCGTGTCATAGGTCGTGCCACCCACCTGGATCAGCGCGTCCCAGGCGGGCGCGTCCTCCTGGCGGGCGGCGAAGGCATCCACCGCCGCCTTGTCGGCAAGGTCGAGCGGGATCCCGGTTATGTCGGGCCCGAAATCCCCCGCATCGGTGCGATAGGTATACGTCACGGCATCGCCACGTTCCGCCAGCGCGCGCACCACGGCCGCACCGATCCCCCGGCGCCCGCCGATCACCAGCGACCGGCGCGTGGTCATGCCGGTCCGGCGCCCAGGGCCAGGCAGACATTCTGCCCGCCGAAGCCGAACGAGTTGGAGATCGCGTGCGCCACCTTGGCCGGACGTGCGACGTTGGGCACGCAGTCGATCGGCAGCGCGGGGTCGGGGCTGTCGTAGTTGATGGTCGGCGGCAGCATGCCCCGGCGCATCGTCATCAGCGTGAAGATCGCCTCGATCGTGCCGGCGGCGGTCAGCGTATGGCCGATCATCGACTTGTTCGACGAGATCGGGATCGATGCCGCGCGGTCCCCGAACACGGCGGACACGCCGACCCATTCCATCTTGTCGTTCTCGGGCGTGCCGGTGCCGTGCGCGTTGATATAGCCGATCGCCTCCGGCGCCAGCCCGGCATCGGCCAGGGCGTGGCGCATGCAGGCGATGATCGGCTTGCCGTCGGGCGAGGACCGGGTGCGGTGGAACCCGTCGGCCGCCTCGCCGCAGCCCTCGACCACGCCCAGGATCGTCGCGCCGCGGGCGCGCGCATGGGCCAGGCTTTCCAGCACCAGCGCGCCGGCGCCTTCCGCCATTACGAACCCGTCGCGGTCCTTGCTGAACGGGCGCGCCGACGATGACGGCGGGTCGTTGCGGGTCGACAGCGCCGACAGCAGGGAAAACCGGATCAGGCTTTCCGGGTTCACCGAGGCATCGGTGCCGACCACCAGCGCCGTGCCGGTCTCGCCGCGGCGGATCGCCTCCACGCCCAGCTGGATCGCCGTTCCGCCCGAGGCGCAGGCGGTGGATGTCGCGATGGGCGATCCCTTGGTGCCGAAGCGGTCGGCCAGGTTCTCGCCGACCGAGCCGAACAGGAACCGTTCGTACAGCGGCTTGAACGTGCCGCTGCCGGCGGCGCGCAGCAGGTCGTCATAGGTGACGGTCTCGTTGGCGCCGGATGCCGCGGCCAGGGCCTGGCGCTGCGGCCATTCCATCTCGACCGGGGGCAGGGCGAGGAACAGCGGGCCGGGGAAATCGCCGGCCGACCCGATCGCTGCCTCGGCCACGGCTTCCTCGATCACGATCTGCGCCAGCCGTTCCGACAAAGCGGGGGCGGACATGTCGTCGATCTTCACGAAATCGACCGTGCCGGCGATGGTCGTGCGCAGCCCGTCGATCGGGAAGCGGGTGATGCGATGGATGCCCGACACGCCGGAGGTCAGCGCGCGCCAGTTATCCTCCTTGCCCTGACCGAGCGAGGTCAGCACGCCCATGCCGGTCACCACGACGACCGGCCGGCCCAGATGGTCTGTGTCCTGTCCCATGCCGATTCTCCAAAACGCTTCTGCCGGCCGATGGCCTTGCCGTCCGGCGCCGGTGCGCCGGGTGGCTGGCAGGGTCAATCACATCGCACGCCGGCGGCGCCTCGCCCTGGCGTGCCGGTCTGCTGTCAGGCCTCGGTCACCAGGGCCATCGCCTCGCCCCGCCAGTTGCCCCAGGACGTGACCAGTGCCTGCTTCAGCGGGCCGGTCATGGGCGCTTCCGCCGCTTCCAGCGGGTCGAACAGGCGTCCCCGCCCGATCGCGGCGGCGGCCAGGGCGATGGCGGCGGGGAAGGACGGCTCGATCCCGTGGCCGATCGCGGTGGCGACGGCGCGCACCGGCAGGCCCAGCGCATCCAGGAAGCCGCGTTCCTCGGCGGTGGCGGCGGCGATGCCGGTCGCGCCCGAGATCACCGCGGCGGCGGGCCGGTCCAGCATGGGATCGAAGCGGGCGAGTTGGCGTTCGGCCGTGGCGCGGGCCTGTCCGGGCGCGCGCCGGCAGCGATCGGTCTCCACCCCGGCGATCCGCGCCAGGGGTGTGGCGCCGCGCGCGGCCGCGTGGGCGCGGCTTTCGATCACCAGGAAGCAGCCCAGCGATCCCGGAATCATCCCGCCGCCGGCGGATTGCCGGTCCCACACGCCCCTGGCCGCGTCGTGCCACAGCACGCCGCCCATCTCGAAATGCAGCAGCACATCGGGGCGTTGCGCGTTGTAGGACCCGCCGACCAGCATCAGATCGCCCTGGCCCGAGCGGATCTTCTCGCAGGCGATGCGCACGCCGTCGGTGCCGGCCGCTTCCTCGCCCATGAAGGTGCGCGACGCGCCGATCACGCCATGGACGATCGAGATATTGCCCGCCAGCAGGTTGGACAGCTGGGCCAGGAACAGGGTCGGGCGCAGGTCGCTGAGGAGGTGTTCGTTCAGATAGGCGCCGGGATTGGCGGCCTTGGGCAGGCCGGACAGGATCGCCGCGTCGGCGTCATAGTCGCGTTCGCCCCCGCCGGCGGCGACGATCATTTCCATGCGGCCGAGCAGGTCGGCGTTGCCTTTGAGGCCGGCGGATTCGAGGGCGAGGCCGGCGGCATAGGTGCCGAATTTCTGCCACGGCTCCATCTGCCGCTGGTCGCCGCGCCTGGGGATCTGGCGGTCCAGTTCCAGCGCGGTCATCGGGTGGACGGGGAAGCCGGGGAAGGCGGCGGTGTCGACCACCGGGGCAAACCCGCCCGGGCGCGTCAGCGCGTCCCAGTGCGCGTCCAGGCCTTCGCCCAGGCAGGAGATCAGGCCGATTCCCGTGATGATCGCGTCGCGGCTATTGGGCATTGAACAGGGTCTCCGGCACCGCGATCCGGCGCGCCGTTTCCAGCATTTGCGCCCGCAGCGTCTCGTTCGGGAAGGGCACGACGCGATAGCGGATCTCCGCCTCGGCCACTTTCTTGCCGTCCGAGGTGAGCGACGACTCGACGACGGCATATCCGGACCCGTCATGGACCAGGTGCGCCTCGGCCTGCAGCGTCTGGCCTGGCCCGACGAAGGTGCGCATCTTCGCCTCTTTCACGTGGATCAGGAACGGCATGGCCGCGAAGCGCAGCACGGCCAGCACCAGCCAGCCGCCGGTCTGCGCCATCGTTTCGATCATCAGCACGCCCGGCAGCAGCGGATAGCCGGGGAAATGTCCCTCGAACACGGGGCTTGCATCGGGGACGTGACAATCGGCGCGGACCGTCCGCGCCGTCGGATCGATCGCGGTGATCCGGTCCACCATCTGGAAGTATTCGAGGCGCATCCGGTCAGCCGGACTTCGCGGCCATCAGCTTGTCGATGTTGGCGCACAGGTTCTGGATCACGAAATATTCGTCCGACGAGACCTTCCCGTCATTCACTTCCTGAGTCCATTGCTCCAACGGCATCTTGATGCCGAACGCCTTGTCGATCGCGAAGGCGACATCGAGGAAGTCCAGGCTGTCGATGCCAAGATCGTTGATGGCATGACTGTCGGGCATGATCTTGTCACGCTCGATATCGCAGGTATCCGCGATGATTCCGGCCACGGTCTCAAACGTCGACGCCATCCGCTTACCCCTCTTGACGGGCGCGGCACTAACACCACCGGCACCGTGCCGCAAGGCCGAGGTTTTCCCGGCCTGGCGCGGCCCTGGCGGGCAGGCGGGATTCGTTACGATTTCGTGCGGGTACCGGCTGTCACGCGAAGCCCCTCGCAAACCCCCCTGGGTGTGGCGAACTACATCGTCCAGTGCGGCGGATTCCAGACCCAGCCGCCGCCGGACTGGCTCCAGTACCCGTGCATCCATTTGTCGCCGGCCCCGACCGCGGGGACGAACTGCCCGGGCGTCCAGGCATAGGCGTTGCCGGTCCAGTTCCAGTGGCCCGGGCGCCAGCGCAGCGGTTCGGCCGATACCGGCGGACGCGGAATCGATTCGGACACCGGCTCGGGCACCGGCGGATAGGGGTTCTGCGTGGCGCATCCGGCCAGCACGCCGGCGGCGAACAGGCCTGCGATCAGGGAGCGGTGGATCATCGTTCTGCCATGTCCTTCGTTCGCTGTAGCCAATCGGAGAGAAGATGGGATCGTGTCCGCGGCGTTTCCATGGTGTCAAACTGGGGACGTCAATCGGGCAGCAGGATCGTCGCGACGGCCTGCGCGGCGATGCCCTCGCCGCGGCCGGTGAAGCCCAGCCGTTCCGTCGTCGTCGCCTTCACCGAGATGCGGTGCGCCTCGACGCCCAGGATATCGGCCAGCCGAGCGATCATCGCGGCGGCATGCGGGGCGATTTTGGGCCGTTCGCAGATCAGCGTCACGTCCGCATTGGCCAGCCGCCCGCCCCGGGCCGCGATGCGTCCGGCCGCATGCGCCAGGAACCGCGCACTGTCCGCATCCTTCCAGGCCGCTTGGCTGGGCGGGAAATGCCGCCCGATATCGCCCTCGGCCAGCGCGCCATAGATCGCGTCGCACAGCGCGTGGATGCCGACATCGGCGTCGGAATGCCCGGCCAGGCCCTTGTCGTGCGGCACCGTGACCCCGCACAGGATCAGCGGACGGCCGTCCTGCAGGACGTGCACATCGAACCCGGTGCCGACCCGGGGGATGCAGGCAACGGACATGGCACGTTCCAATCGAGCGAGATCCTGGGGGTACGTCAGCTTGATGTTGTCGTCCGAGCCCGGGACGATCAGCACGGTCTGTCCGGCGGCTTCCAGCAGGGACGCATCGTCGGTCGCCCCGGTCAGCCGGCCGCGATGGGCGTCCAGCAGCACATCGAAGCGGAAAGCCTGCGGCGTCTGGGCCCGGAACAGACCCTCGCGCGGGACGGTCTGCGTGATCGCCCCGCCGTCGCCGACCCGCTTCAGCGTGTCCGCCACCGGCGCGGCGGGGATCGCCCCGGGCGCGGTGGCCAGCGCGGCAACCAGATCCGGTATGGTCGATGCCGGGATGTGCGGCCGCGCGGCGTCGTGCACCAGGACGATGTCGGGGCGGTGGGGGACCAGCGCTTCCAGCCCGGCGCGCACGCTGTCCTGCCGCGTCGCCCCGCCCGCCACGGTGGGCAGGTGCGCCAGATCGCCCAGCGCGGCATCGATCGCGGTGGCCTCGCCGACCGGTTGCAGCAGGGTGGCGTGTGCCGCCAGCCGCTCGGCCGCGTGGCGGATCACCGGCTTGCCGGCGATCAGCAGGAACTGCTTGGGTGTCTCCGCTCCGAAGCGGCTGCCCGAGCCGGCGGCGACGAGGATGGCTGCGATACGCATCGCCCTAGGCTTGCCGCCGCCGGCGCGCAGCGTCAACCGGGTCGGTGTCCGGCCATCGGGCCAGGGCGGCGATTCGGCGCCGGCGCGCTTGCCGTGACAACCATGCGGAAGGCCGATTGCACGAATCCCGGCGTGTCGCTACTTTGCCCAAATCATGGGCAACTGTCGTTCACAAACCACACATCCTGCCCTTGGACCCATCGACCTCGGTTCCGGAGTGAAGATCGACACTCCCGTCATCGTGGCGCCGATGTCCGGGGTGACCGATCTGCCGTTCCGTCGCATCGCCAAGCAGCTGGGCGCCGGCATGGTGGTGTCCGAGATGATCGCGTCATGGGCGATGATCCGGGAAAACCGCAAGACCCTCGACATGGCCGAGATCGACGCCGAGGGCGGGGTGTCCGCCGTGCAACTGGCCGGCTGCGACCCCGCCGCGATGGCCGATGCCGCGCGCCTGGCGGTCGACAAGGGCGCCCATCTGGTCGACATCAATTTCGGCTGCCCGGTCAAGAAGGTCGCGGTCGGGCAGGCCGCCGGGTCGGCGCTGATGCGCGACGAGGCCAATGCCGCAGCGATCCTGGCGGCGACGGTGAAGGCGGTCGGGGTGCCGGTGACGCTGAAGATGCGCATGGGCTGGGACCACGCCAGCCTGAACGCGCCCAGGCTGGCCCGCATCGCGCAGGATGTCGGCATCCGCATGGTGACCGTGCATGGCCGCACGCGGCAGCAATTCTATACCGGCACCGCGGACTGGGACTTCATCGCCCGGGTGCGCGACGCGGTCGACCTGCCGCTGATCGCCAATGGCGACATCCTGACCGAGGAGGACGCGGCCGAGGCGCTGCGCCGCTCGGGCGCCGATGGGGTGATGATCGGGCGCGGCTGCTATGGCCGGCCCTGGTTCCCCGCGCAGGTCGCGCATTACCTGCGCACCGGCACCCACCTGCCCGAACCCGCGCTCGCGCGGCAGAAGGCGATCATCCTGGCACATCACCAGTCCATGCTCGCCCGCTTCGGCAGCGATGCCGGGGTGCGCCTCGCCCGCAAGCATCTGTCCTGGTACTCGCGTGGCCTGCCCGGATCGGCCGAGTTCCGCCAGGCGATGAACCGGCTGGCCGACGCGGCGTCCGTGCATGCGCTGCTGGACCGGTTCTATGACCCGCTGATCGCGCGCGGCGCCACACGGCGCTCGGCTGGCCAAACGGACGCGCTGGCGGGGATGGAGGCGGCATGAGCGCGACGGCGTTGCACGCGGTGCGCCCGATCACGCCGCTGGACGGACCCGCCGCCTCGGCCGCGGTGCTGGGCGCGCTGCCGGTCCCGGTGGTGCTGCTGGACCGCGAGAACCGGTTCCGCATGGTCAACCACGCCGCCGAACAGTTCCTGGGCGTGTCGGCCGTCGGGCTGTCGCAGCTGCGGCTGACCGACCTGGTGCCGACCGACAATCCGCTGTTCCTGTTGATCGAACAGGTGCGCGCCACCGAGGCGACCATCGCCGATCACGACCTGACGCTGGAAAGCCCGCGTCTGCAGAAGCGGGGGATCACCGTGCAGGCCTCGCCGCTGCCCGAGGAGCCGGGGGCGGTGCTGCTGGTGATGCAGGATGCCTCCGCCGCCCGGTCGCTGGACCGCCAACTCGCCTTCCGCGGCGCGGCGCGCAGTGTCAGCGGCATGGCGGCGATCCTGGCGCACGAGGTGAAGAACCCGCTGTCGGGCATCCGCGGCGCGGCACAGCTGCTGGAAGGCAGTGTCGGGCCGGCGGATCGCGAACTGGCCGAACTGATCCGCGACGAGGCCGACCGCATCCGCGACCTGGTCGACCGGATGGAGGCGTTCAGCGAGAAGCCGATCGCGCGGACCGCCGTCAACATCCACCGCGTCCTGGAACATGTGCGCAAGCTGGCGCAGAACGGCTTCGCGTCGGGCGTCCGCTTCGCCGAATCCTATGATCCGTCGCTGCCGCCGGTCTGGGGCAACCGGGACCAGCTGATCCAGGTGATCCTGAACCTGGTGAAGAACGCGGCCGAGGCGGTGGTGCAGGGCAATGTCTCCCACCCCGAGATCACCCTGATGACCGGCTTCCAGCACGGCGTCCGCATCGCCGTGCCGGGATCGCAGACCCGGATGGACCTGCCGCTGTTCGTGGCCGTGCGCGACAACGGGCCGGGCATCCCCGAGGACATCCTGCCGCATCTGTTCGAACCGTTCGTGACCTCGAAAGCCACCGGCTCGGGCCTTGGCCTGGCGCTGGTGGCGAAGATCATCGGTGACCATGGCGGCCTGATCGAGGTCAATTCCCGGCCCGGCCGTACCGAGTTCCGCGTCCACCTGCCCGTCGTCACCGAAAAGGATGCCGACCAGTGACCCTGCCCACCGTTCTTGTCGCTGACGACGACCGCTCGATCCGCACCGTCCTGACCCAGGCCCTGGGCCGGTCGGGATACCAGGTGCGCAGCACCGGCAATGCCGCCACGCTGTGGCGCTGGGTCGAGGAAGGGGAGGGGGACCTGGTCATCACCGATGTGGTGATGCCGGACGAGAACGGCCTGGACCTGATTCCGCGCATCAAGCGCATCCGCCCCGACCTGCGGGTGGTGGTCATGAGCGCGCAGTCCACCCTGATGACCGCGGTGAAGGCGGCCCAGCGCGGGGCGTTCGAATACCTGCCGAAACCGTTCGACCTGCAGGAACTGCTCGCCGTGGTCGGGCGCGCCCTTGCCCAGCCGGCGGAACCCTCGGCCGCCACCCCCGCGCCGCGCGATGCCG
>CAYZKM010000164.1:0-8783 GCA_964478525.1 uncultured Bifidobacterium sp. | reverse complement strand
CCGGTCAAGCGCTGGATCGCGTCGTATTGGAAGGTCTCGGGCGTGGCACCGGCGATGGTGCGCGCGTTCACCCGCCCCAGCGCGTCGTAGCCGTAGGTGATGGTGCTGTCGGGCAGCGGATTGGTTTCCGTCAGCACCCGCAGCGCGCCGGGCGATCCGACCGGGACATAGGCGTAGTGCGTGGTGCCGGCGCCGTCGGTGATCGAGACCCGGCGCGGGAAATACGGGTCATAGGCCAGGCTGACATTGGGCGTGGTGTTGACGGCGTTCAGATAGGTGGTGCCGGCCAGCCGATCGTCCTGGGCGTATGTGTACTGCCTGGTCTGGCCGAGCGCGTCCGTGACCGATTTCAGCCGGCTGGTGGTGGCCTCATAAGTGTAGGTGACCGTGCTGTTGTTGGCGTAGGTCTTCGAGGTCAGCCGGTTCTGCACATCATACGCCCAGCCCGTGACGAACCCCTTGGGGTCGGTGCGGCTGGTCAGTGCCCTGCGCAAGGACAAGAAGATGTCGCGGAAGGAACTGGCGACCCCGCTCGGGGCTCGCTACCAGTTGCTCAACAAATACGAGAGCGAGTTCGTCACCCCGCCGGCCGAGACGCTGATCAAACTCGCCGACGCGCGTGGCACCAGCGTCGATTATCTGCTCACCGGCAATCCGGTCGATGATACCAAACTCGCCAGCACACGGCTTTCTCGCCGCTTCCAGGCGCTCGAACATCTCGCCGAGGACGACCGCGAGGCCATCATCAAGGTCATCGACGCCATGGTCATCAAACATCAGACCAGGCAGATGGTCGAGGAGATCGAAAGTTGAGATTTGTAAGAACGGATTGGCGAACGAACGGCGACGATCGCGTGCTATCCGGGCACGTTATTTTATCCGACCATCAAAGTGGATTCTGTGGGCAGTCGAATTCCTCCATCAGCAACCTGGCATCATCAAGCCTCGCATTTTCGTTTGAATAAAAAAATAAATTTCCTTCCCAAAACTCAATTCGGTTGGAACCATCGTCAGCGATCAACCAACCGTCCCAACTGTTCACCATCACAAGGGCCATCATGCCGACAAGAATACCAGTCTGTCGAACCTGCTCTGGAGAGAGCATTAACTGATCACGTTCGTGGTAATCAAACGAATCGAAGTAGTGTCCCGGAGCCTCGGACAGCGACCTCGTTTCACCCAGACCGACCCTCGCAGCGACAAAGAGATCATACGTGTTTGGAAAATCCTTGTTAAAATGGGTAATCCAAAGCAATCGGTGCTGGTTGGAAGGAAGCCAGCGACTCAGCGACTCAGCGAATTGAGCCAGCCGGCTCACTGACGGTGTGGGTCTCCCGCCAATCCGGCTTTGTCGAGTTGCGATCTTTGGCTCCAATACCAGCGACACACGATACCATTCCTGGTCGGTTGAGACGCTAAAGCCAGCCTGTGCAAAGATCGTGGCCATTTCTTTCGGGGTCAGGCAGCGCATCGCTGGCGCCTTTCAAATAGGGAAGAAGAATCTGGGAATGATGATTGGCCTGATCGGCATCATAGGGCCGGGAACAGGAACAGGGTCAACAGGCACAAGGGGAGCGACACGGGGACTCGGTTCCTCGGGCATGGTCTCGCTCACAGCCGCATCGTTACTTGGCCGCCCACTCGCAGGCGGCGTGATTCCAAATCGGATTTCCCCCTTCCACCAGCCCGAAGCAGGCTAATACGCCGCCTCCAGCAGCCGCAGCGCCTCCGCCACCTGTTCCTCCGCCGACCGCACCCCGGCATTGGCGTTGAAGTTCTTCACCGTCTCCGCCGCGATGCCGCCCAGATCGTCGCGCGGAATCTGCAATTGCCGCAGCCGCGTCGGCACGCCGATGCGTCCATACAGCCGCTCCAGCAGGTCAGCCACCGCCAGTGCCGCCGTCCGCGCGTCCATCCCGTCTTCCCACACCCCAAGCGCGCTCGCCACCTGCCGAGCGGACCGCAGGTCCACGGCCTCGGACAGACGGATCTTCGGGGCATGCACCACCGACGTCGACTCACCCTGTCCGACATGCGGATATCGCACATGCAGCGCGGTCGAGACCGCGTAGTGGCCGGAAAACGCCCCGCCCCGGAACCGGCGCACACCATCGTCCTCGGCACGGTTCTGCAGGAAGGCGGCGATGCACAGCTCGATGCGCAGCGCGGGGTTGTCCATCTCCTCCACCAGCCCGGGATAGGCCCGGTTGGCCAGCAGGAAGGCGTGGTTGCGGTCGCCCTCGGCCAGCGGGTTGATGTCCAGCTGCGACATTGCGCTGACCACGCTGGCGAAGACCGTGGTGGCGGTGGACCGGATCAGGTCGGGTGGTGCACTCATCAGCGCGCCCTCGTCCAGGAAGATGCCCTGCGGCCGGGTTTTCGGGTCGAAATACTCCATCCGGTGATCCAGGTCCGGGTTCTTCAACCCCGTGCCCGCCCGGTTCATCGCGCTGGTCGGCGTGGTCGGGATGTTGATGATCGGCGGCTTCGGCGCCATCAGCCGAGGGCTGTAGGCGGGCTTGCCGTCCGGATACTGGGTCATGATCTCGAACGGATCGCCCGGTTCCGCCATGAAGATCGCCACCGCCCGGTTGGCCACGATCACGCTGCCCCCGCCGACCGCGATCAGCAGGTCCGCCCCGGCCTCGGTCGCCGCCGCCTTGGCCGCGCTGACCGACGCATAGGTCGAATCCTTCTCGATCCCGTCGAACACCCCGCCATACAGGGGGCCAAGCGCGGCCTCGATGCGGCGGACCGTGTCGGTGCGGCGGTTGACGGATGGCGAGCAGACGACGAAGGCGCGTTTGGCACCGGCGCGCTGGACGGCTTCTTTCAGACCCTGCTCGATGACCTGGCTGCCGCAATGCAGCCGCCACGGATGGCCCGCCGCCCGAAATGCCTCGCCGCCCATGCCGCGTCCTCCTCGCCTGTCGTCATCCTTGCCCGCCCGCCGGCGCGGTGAACAGGATGGCGCGTGCCTGCCCGATCGCCGCGGCCGCCATCGCCCGCAGCCCGTCATCCCCGGCGCTGCTGATCGGGTGGCCGATCACCGCGAACCGATAGCCCGGGAAGCCCAGCACCCGCGACATCAGCTCGGCTGCGCTGACGAAGCGTTCCGTCATCACGCCCACCGCCGGAACCCCCGACCGTTCGGCCGTCACCGCGTCATGCAAACTGCACGACGAGCAACTGCCTCAGTCGCCGATCCCCGCAATGACCGCGTCCCAGCCGCGCATCTCGGCCGCGATCCAGGCATCGGCCGGCGCGCTGTAGTTGGACTTCACCCGCGTGATCACCTCGGCCACACCGCAATCGCGGCGCAGCATCTGCTCCAGATGCACAAAGAAGCCCTTGGTGCCTTCCTTGCCGTTCGAGATGATGCCGATCCGCATGCCGCCCAGCCCGGCCAGCCGGGGCGCCAGCCGCCCCAGCGGCGGCGCGGTTTCGTTGGTCGGGTCCAGAACCCGGATGACCATCACCCACCCTCCTGTTGCAACGCGACGGGCTCATCCCCTGGCTCATCCCCTGGCCCGCAATCCACGCACACCCCCACCGGCAGCGTCACCGCTCGGCTTTTGGCCCCCAGCCAGGGCGGGATCACCATGCCGAACCCGCCCGCCGGACCGCCGGCAGCGATCACCAGCAGGCTTTCGGGGGATTCCAGCGCCGGGTACACCGTGTCGCCACGATCGCGCACCACGGCGGCCTTGCCGACCTTCGCCCATTCGCGCCTGGGAATACGGGCGCGTTCATGGATGAAGGCGGCGATGTCGGTCTTGCTCCACCCCGCGGCGTTCAGATGCGTGCGCAGCTGCGGCGGAACGACGATGGCATAGTTGCCGGCCCAGATCGAGAAACCCCGCATGTTGGCCCGCATCTCGGCCGCGAAGGTCTCCAGGATCTCCTCCGGCCGGGTGGTCCATTCGTTCATGATCTGGCGCGGGCCGCTGGCCGCCATCACCGTCACGGCCGAGACATCGCCCGGCAGGCCCCGCTGCACCGACAGCGGCAGCCAGGCCGAGTCCTCCTCGTCTTCCGCGATGCAGAAGCTGAACTTGCCGGGATGGCCGAGGGTGGACCGGTCGATGCCGCCCGGGCGCACCTCCAGGATGTTGATCAGCGCCAGGCGCAGGGCGCGCCCGATCACCGCGGTGGCGCGGTCGCTGTTGGCCACGGCGTTGAACCCGCCCGATGCCCCGATCTCCCGCCGGATCGGCCCGTTCAGCACAACCATCACGGCACACCCGCCGGTCGAGGCGGTGGCGCCATGCAGCAGGAAGCGCGGTTCCAGCATGGCCGCGACGGCGGTCAGCACGACGGGGAAATGCATCGGCAGGCAGCCGGCCATGACGGCATTGATGGCGAGTTTCTCGGCCGTGATCGCCACGCCCCGCACCGGCTCGATGCCGATCAGCTGCTCGGGTGGGGTCATCGCCCAGTCGAGGCACGCCCGCACCGCCGCCTCGGTCGGCGGCACGATGGGCAGCCCGTCGGTCCAGCCATTGCTGTGGTACAGCTCCTGCACGGAAGCGGCATCGGCGACGTCATAGGTGCGTGCGGCAAGCTGCATGGCATCGATCCGCCAACGGTGACGACAGCCGGTATCCGACACGGCCCGCCGGGTTGCAAGCCTGGGGCGGCCGGGTCACCCCACCGACAGCCGAGCAGCCCCCTCGGCCGTGAGATGCGCGATGCTGCCCTGCGCGATGGTCGCCACCGCGCGCGCGGTGGCCGGGTCCACCACCACGATATCCCCCCGCTTGCCCGGCGCGATCGTGCCGCGATCGTCCAGCCCGCCCGCCGCCGCCGGGTTCGCCGACACCAAGGCCCAGGCCGCCGGCAGGTCCAGCACGCCGCGTCCGGCCAGGATCAGCGCCGCGCGCAGCATCGCCGGATAGAAATAATCCGACGACAGCACGTTGCAGACCCCGGCCTCGGCCATCAGCGCGGCGGACGCCCAGCCCAGATGAGATTTGCCCCGCACCACGTTGGGGCTGCCCATGATCACGAAATCGCCGGCCTCGCGCGCGGCCCGTCCCACCGCCTCGGCCAGCGGGAATTCGCACATCCGTGCACCCCGCGCGCGGAATGATGCCCGGGTCTCGATCGTGTCGTCGTCATGGCTCGCCAGGGCGACGCCCTTGGCCCGTGCGGCGGCGGCGATCCGGTCCAGTGCCGCCGGCACCTGGTCGGCGCGCGCGGCGACCGTCTCGGCCAGGGCGCGGAAGGCCGGCATCTTCATGCCTGCGCGGTCGCTGTATTTCGCCCCCGCCACCGGGTCGTCCAGCTTGTGCAGGATCGACGGCGTGTGGTCGTTGAACGCCACCAGGTCCACCCGCCCGGCCTCGATATCCGCCAGCGCCTGGTCCAGCGCATCCAGATTATAGGCCTCCCATCGCAGATGCACCCGCATGTCGCAGGTCCAGCGTCCGGCCTCCAGCGCGTCCAGCAGCATCCGCCAGGCCGGCAGGCTGCGCAGCCCCGGCTCCCAGGACAGGGTGATGCCGTGGAACGCGGTGGTGATGCCGTTCGCCAGCAGCTGCGCCTCGGTATCGCGTAACGCCAGCTCGGCCGGGAAATCGACACTGGGGCGCGGCTGCAACTGCCGCTCGAACGCATCGCCATGGATGTCGACGATCCCCGGCAGCACCGCCAGTCCCGTGGCATCCAGCGTCCAAGGCGCCGTCCCGCCCTCGACCGAGGCGATCAGCCCGTCCGCCAGCGTCACCGCGGTTTCCTGCATCCCCGCCCCGGGCAGCAGAACCTGGCCATTGATGATCCGAAGTGCCCGCATGCGCGATGTTCCTATGGTTCGAAGACGATCTGGACCCGTGGGGTCGGGTAGCAGCCGATGCCGAACTCCACCACCGTGCCGGCGCGGTCGACGTTGATGTTCTCGGTGATCAGCACCGGGCGGGTGCGCGGCATGCGCAGCAGGTCGGCCTCGGTCGGGGTGGGCAGGCGCGCGCTGACCCGTGTCATCTGGCGCAGATAGTCGGCGACGCCGACGGCCTGCAACGCCTCGGTGATGCGCGGGGTGGCGCGCAGCGCGTCCATCAGCCCACGCAGGCGGGCCGAGGGGAAATAATGGCGCGACAGGCTGACCGGGCGTTCATCGGCCAGGCCCAGCCGTTCCAGCAGCACCACCCGCCCGCCGGTGCGGATGCCGAGGCTGGAGGCGACCTGCGAATCGGCCGCGATCTCCCGCAATTGCAGCACCTGGCCGGATGGTTCCTTGTTGTGCCGACGGATCCATTCCGAGAACCGTGTCCGCGGCTCGACCGTGTATTCCAGCACATCCTCGGTGACGAAGGTGCCGCGGCCCTGTTCCACCCGCACCAGCCCGCCGCGCGACAGCTCCTCCAGCGCGCGGCGGACCGTATGGCGGTTCACCCCGAATGTCTGCGACAGCTCGGCTTCCGTCGGCAGGCGCCCGCCGGCGGGATGCGTGCCATTGGCGATGCCCTGCTGCAGCGTGCTCGCGATCTGGCGCCACAGCGCGACGCCGTCCTGGCGCTGCACCTTGGCTGGCCCGCCGCCCGGGTCCGGGGCGGGGGGTGCATTCATCGATCTTTCATCCAATTGCCGGCCGGCCTGTGCGATTTCGGTGTTGACGATACAGGGCCGGGCCGATACCTGTCTAGACATCTAAACAACTTTCGGTCCGTCATGCCCCACGATGAACCCGCCGACCCCGACCTTGCGGCACGCCGGCGCTGGATGGCGGTGCTGGCCCGCGCCGATGCCGCCGTGCTGGCCGACCACCTGGCCGGCTGGGGCGCCATTCCCGCCTATGCCCGCCTGCGCGGGCCCGAATCCGGCCTGGCCATGGTGCGTGGCCGCACCGGTGGCACCGGCGGGGCCTTCAACCTGGGCGAGATCACCGTCACCCGCTGCACCGTGCGCACCGCCGACGGCCTGGTCGGCCACGCCTATGTCGCCGGGCGCGACGAACGCCGGGCGGAGCTGGCCGCGGTGGTCGATGCGCTGATGCAGGACCCGGACCGGCGGGACGCGCTGTCGCAGGCGGTGATCGAGCCGCTGGCGCAGGCGCAGGCGGCGGGGCGCGCCGACATCGCCGCGCGCGCCGCCGCGACCAAGGTGCAGTTCTTCTCGATGCGGACGATGCGGACATGACCGTGGACCTGTCCGCCGGCTTCGCCGCACCCGTCGCCGATGCGCAGCGCTGCTTCCGCGCCGTGCTGGATGCGATGGCGCGGCCCGGCACCATCGCCGCCGTGCCGGCCCCCGACGCGCCGGCGCCGCTGATGGCCGCCGCCGCCGCGGTGCTGCTGGCGCTGGCCGATCATGAAACGCCGCTGGCGCTGGATCCCGCGCTGGATGCCGCGCGGCACTGGATCGCATTCCATACCGGGGCTCCGCTGACGCATGACGCGGGGCAGGCCGCCTTCGTCTGCGCCGCCACGCTGGCGGACCTGTCGTCGCTGCGGGTGGGGTCGCACGAGATGCCCGAGACCTCGGCCACCGTCGTGCTGCAGGTCGCCGCCCTGGGCAGCGGCCGGCGCTACCGGCTGTCCGGCCCCGGCCTGCGCGTCCCCGCCATCCTGGCCGTCGACGGGCTGCCCGCCGGTTTCGCCGCATCCTGGGCCGCCAATCATGCGCTGTTCCCGCGTGGGATCGACCTGATCCTGTGCGCCGGGACCGACCTGGCCGCGCTGCCCCGCACCGTTTGCATCGAGGAGGCCTGACCATGGCCTATGTCGCCGTCAAGGGTGGCGAGCGTGCCATCGGCAACGCCCATGCCTGGCTGGCCGAGGATCGTCGCGGCGACCCCGCGGTGCCCGAGCTGACCCTGCCCCAGATCGAAAACCAGCTCGGCCGAGCGGTGGACCGGGTGATGGGGGAGGGGTCGCTGTACGACCGCGAACTCGCCGCCCTGGCGATCAAGCAGGCACAGGGCGACCTGATCGAGGCCGCGTTCCTGCTGCGCGCCTATCGCACCACCCTGCCGCGCTTCGCCCATTCCCGCCCGATCGACACGGCCGCGATGGCGGTCCGGCGGCGTATCTCGGCCGTGTTCAAGGACCTGCCGGGCGGGCAGGTGCTGGGCCCGACCTATGACTATACGCACCGGCTGCTGGATTTCGGCCTGGCCGGACCGGAAAGCGAGGTGGTGGCGCCGCAGGCGGACCCGGACGGCGCCGCCATGCCGCGCGTGGCCGACATACTGGGCCACGAGGGGCTGATCGAACCCGATGGCGGCGCCGAGGCCGAACCCGGCGATTTGACGCGCGAGCCGCTGACGTTCCCCGCCGAACGCGATGTGCGGCTGCAGGCGCTGGCGCGCGGCGACGAGGGATTCCTGCTGGGTCTCGGCTATTCCACGCAGCGCGGCTATGGCGGCAGCCACCCGTTCGCCGGCGAGATCCGGATGGGAGAGGTCGCGATCGAGATCGAACCGGCGGAGCTGGGCTTCGCGATCGATATCGGCGACGTCGTGGTGACGGAATGCCAGATGGTGAACCAGTTCAAGGGGTCGAAGACCCGCCCGCCGCAATTCACCCGCGGCTATGGCCTGGTGTTCGGCTTTTCCGAGCGCAAGGCGATGGCGATGGCCCTGGTCGACCGCGCGATGCGCGCCGCCGAACTGGGAGAGGATGTGACGGCGCCGGCGCAGAATGTCGAGTTCGTGCTGTACCATTCGGACAATATCGAGGCGACCGGCTTCGTCGAGCATCTGAAGCTGCCGCACTATGTGGATTTCCAGAGCGAGCTGCAGACCGTCCGGCGCCTGCGCGCCGAGGCCGAACGCCATGCCGTCC
>CAYZKM010000163.1:0-8831 GCA_964478525.1 uncultured Bifidobacterium sp. | reverse complement strand
CATCGCCCGCGCGCTGGTGCTGCGCCCGCGCCTGGTTGTCTGCGACGAGCCGGTCTCGGCGCTGGATGTCTCGGTGCAGGCGCAGATCGTCAATCTGCTGCGCGATCTGCAGCACGACCTGGGGTTGACCTACCTGTTCATCGCCCACGATCTGGGGGTGGTGAAGCACATCTCGGATCGCGTCGCCGTGATGTATCTGGGAAAGATCGTCGAGCTTGCCGACACGCAGAGCCTGTACACCGCGCCGCTGCACCCCTACACGCAGGCGTTGATCGCGGCGGTGCCGGTGGACCATCCTTCGCGTAGACGGCGGGGTAGTGGTGAGAGACAACGCCTTTCAGGTGATATACCCAGCCCGATCAACCCGCCCACAGGTTGCCGATTTCACACTAGATGTCCGTATGCAATGGATATATGCAAAGAAATACAACCAAAGATTGTAAATAAATCCACAGAACATATGGTTGCGTGTCACCTATCAACTTGAATCAAAATTGAAATTTTTTGCGTTGCGCGCCTTCACTTTCGTTACACCCCGTTCATCTAGGGCCTTGAGCGTCGAAACAGACGCAGAATGGGTTAAAATTTAGACGGGTCGGGACATGGGTAGCGAAATTTCGCCAATGACAGTCGTGGTTCTGGATCGGCATCCGCTGCTTCGCATGGGCATCACCAGCCTGCTGCGCGATGCTCATCCGGGTTGGGACTGTGTGGATGGCGATCAATTGGACGATGTCCAGCATGTGCTGATGGAACAGGACCAGGTCGTCGTCCTGGTCGACCCGACCATGCCCGAGATCGCCGAGATGGGCGGGCTGCACGAGCTGACAGCCGAGCATCCGCAGCACCTGTTCGTCGCCATTTCGGATTGCGACGACCGCGCCGCCATCCTTGCCTCACTGACCGCCGGCGCCCGCGGCTATATCCTGCGTTCGGCCAATCCCACGCAGTTCCTGCGCGCGATCGAGACGATCGTGTCAGGCGGCGTGTTCGCCCCGGCGTCGCTGACCGGCATGAACCTGCAGCCGGCCCAGATCATGCTGCCGCCGTCGATGGATGTCGCGCCGCTGGCCACCCTGACCGGGCGCCAGCGCGATGTCTTCAACCTGCTGGCCGAGGGCTGTGCGACCAAGACCATCGCCCGCCGCCTGGACCTGGCGGTCGGCACGGTGAAGGTGCATCTGGCCGCGATCTATCGCACGCTGGGTGCCACCTCGCGGCTGGAAGCGGTCGCCAAGGCGCATCGCCACTATGCGCATGTCTGACCCGTCATAGGGTCAGCCCTTCCTTATTGGACTGACGGGCAGGCATGAAACGCCGGAGACGCTTGCTGGTGATGGTCGGCGACGGCTGACCATCACCAGCAAGCGTCTCCGGCAAATCATGTCCAGCGTGTCAGGACCCGACCCGATACAGCACCTGGCCCGACATTGCATCGCGCGTGAGCAGATGCAGCCAGCCGGGTGGATCGGATGCCTGCAGCCGATCCCACATCGTTCCCTGTGGCAGCCCCCGTACCAGCGCCGACCGTTCCTTGGCGGGGCAGAACAGCACGAAGCCGATATCGGCGGCTCGAAACGCCTCGGGCAGCGAGTCGAGGTCCTGGGCGCGCCAGGCCGCGCGCAGGCGCATGAAACCCGAGACGTTGCGATGATACAGCGATCCGACAGTGCGAATCCCCGTGGTATACAGCAGCTCCGGTGTATCGTTGACGTTTGTCAGGACAACCTGTCCGACGGCCGGGGACAGCATCGTGCTCAGCCCCGCTGCTCCGCAATCGGCTGCCGCCGGCTTGCCGGCCTGTGCCGTCTTGAAGGGCTGCGGCATCTCGCTGGCAAACGGCACAAGCAGGAACAGCATGATCGTCGCGATACGGGGCAGGGACTGCCGTGTCGCCGGCCAATGCGCGGTGTGCCGGTTCCAGACCGTGACGATCACCGGCAGCATCACCGCGCCCAGCGCCTGCGGATAGCAGGCGAAGCGCAGATGCATCCATCCCATGACCACCGTGGCGATGCCGCCGACAGCCGTATAGGCAAGCACCAGGCTGCGCGCCCGCCAGGCCAGCACCGCCAGGGCGAGCGAGGCCAGACATCCGGTCAACAGATATTGCAGCCATTGCGCGACGGTCTTCACCGGCTGCATCTCGGCGATATCCGAGAACATGGCCTGCCACTCGGCATCCGGCATCAGGTGGCGGGAGCCTTGCAGCACCGAGGGGAACAGGAACAGCCAGATCCCCGCGATGACGGTGCCGGCGCCGAGGGAGAGGATGACGCGCGAGTCCGGGCGGTCGGTCGCCTCGTCGATGATGGCGATCACCAGCCCGGTTGCCGCGATGGCGGCCGACAGGGCGACGAACACGATGGACAGGCGGTCGATATCCTCGATCGCATAGCCGCCATAGGGTGGGTCGACCGCGAAGGCCAGGAATACGGTGACCAGCAGCCCGACGCCGGCGTCGCGAAACGCGCCTGCCAGGTCATGGCGGGTGGGGGACGTGGCCCAGGACAGCCACAATGCGCCGATCGCCAGCATCGACAGAGGCAGTGTTTCCGGGGTGAGCCAGATGCCGATTCCCGCCCAGGCGCCGAGTTGCCGTCCGGCGGTCGGCCGAGCGCCGAATGCGATCAGCCGGGCGGCCCAGCCGGCGGTCATGATGGCGACGATGGTGGCGGGGACGTGGTGGTGCACGACGCCGGGCAGGCCATAGGCCAGGATGGAATGGCCGAAAGTGGCCAGCACGGGGGCCAGCCACAGCCAGGATTTCTCGGCGAACGGGGCGGCGGCCCAGGCGGCGGCCAGGCCGAGGCCGGCCAGGCAGAGCGGGCCGAACACCACGGCGGCGACATGCAGCGCGGCCGGATGATCCAGCACCAGCGAGAATGGCAGGGCGATCAGCGTCAATACGCTGTCCAGCAGATGGGACCAGTGCACCAGCGTACCGCCGCCCGAGGAGTCACGGCGGAGGAAATGGCCGGACCCGGGATCGAGGGTCGCGTCCAGCAGACGCACCATCCGCGCATAGCTGTCGGGGTTGAGCAGTTGCCCGGAGGCCACCGCGCCGAGTTTCCGCGCGCCCAGGGTCACCACCAGCACGACCGGCAGCAGCCCGTAAACGAGTCCGGCACGCCATCCGATGGGGTTTCCTGGCTGCATTATCACGCCTTGTTCTTTCGACTAGTCCCTTTGGCCTATGCCTAAGTCGTTCGTACCGGCCATCTGGCGGAATTTACCGGAACGATGGTTTGCGCGAAGTTTCAGCCAACAGGAAATTTCACAAGGGACTAGGAAAATGCTGGTTCTTCGAGTTGGCCGTTCGCCTTTCTGCCGCGGTGGCGATGATCTGGCGCAATTGAAGGCGCGTGGCTTCAGCACCGAGCGTGCGACGTCGGGCCGCGATGGTCTGGAGTATCTGCGCCGTTACGAGTACGACCTGGTTCTGGTCGATGCGCACCTGCAGGACATGCCGGGTCACGAAATGATCCGCATGGCGCGTGCCGCCGGCTTCAACGTCCCGGCGATGGTGCTGGCCGATACCGCGACACCGCAGACCAAGGCGCGGGCGCTGGACCAGGGTGCCGATGATTTCGTCGTGACCCCGTGTGATCTGGACGAGCTGTTGGCCCGGATTCGCGCCATCGTGCGCCGCAGCCAGGGCCATGCCCGGTCGATCCTGCGGTGTGGCCCGGTCGAGCTGAGCCTGGACCGGCGCGAGGTGCGGGTGCAGGGCCAGCGCCTGGTGGTGTCGCGTCGCGAGTTCGCGGTGATGGAGCTGCTGTTCCTGAAGCAGGGCTCGATCCTGAACAAGACCGCCTTCCTGAACCACCTGTATTGCGGCGCAGACGAGCCCGAGATGAAGACGATCGACGTGATCATCTGCCGGCTGCGCAAGAAGCTGGCGGTGGCCGGGGTGCCGACGCTGATCGACACGGTGTGGGGCTGCGGGTATATCCTGCGCGAGCCGCTGCCGCTTGCCGAGGCGATGCATGTCGATGCCCAGTTGGTCGCGGCGGCGGCCTGAGGAACCATATCGGGTTTTTTCATGCGGGCGGCTGGACGTTTCCTGTCAGGACTGATCGCGGCGAGTGCATTGGTGGCGGGGGCGAAGCCGGCCCCCGCGGTCGCGGAACAGTCGGTTTGTGAGCAGGCGGGCCTGGCGGCCGAGACGAATTTCAATCTACCGGCGGGCCTTCTGCTGGCCATCGGACGAGTCGAGAGCGGTCGTTTCGACCCGCTTCTTGGGCGGATCGTTCCATGGCCCTGGTCTGTCAACGTTGCCGGCAATGGCCGGCGTCTGGCCAGCAAGGCAGAAGCCATCAGCGTGGTCAGGGACGCCCAGGCGGCGGGCATTCGCAGCATCGACACCGGCTGCTTTCAGATAAACCTGCAGCATCATCCGGCCGCCTTTGCGGATCATGACCAGGCCTTCGACCCGGAGGCGAATGCGCGCTATGCGGCAAAATTCCTGACTGAATTGCGTGACAAATACGGAAACTGGTCAACGGCCGTCGAATACTACCATAGCGCGAATCCAGAGCGTGGAATTCCCTATGGGCGCATGGTTCAGGCCAGCTGGTCGGGTTCGGCGATCCTTCCGGCTCCGGCTCGTCCGGTGGTGCCGGCGGTGCCGGTCATCGCCTATGGAATGCGTATCTGGACGCCGAGTCCTGTTGGAACGGCGCCAGCGCTGATCTCGGTAGATGCGAAATCGACGGCCTTGCCGAAGCTGCCGCGCATCACGGTTCCCGGTCGCTAGAATCCATGACGGCTCGTGTTTCCGGGCGGGAAGCTGTGCGCTCGCGAAATAATCAAAATTTACACATAAATTTTATTTTTCGACTACGATTGAAACCGGCTGGCAACCGTTCGCGTGCTTAATTCCTCTTGCCGGTGGACGGGGCCTGAAGACCTGGATCACCGAATTGGACTACCAGAAAGTGGGAGCACCTGACATGATCGCTTACATCAAGACCTGGCTGGAACTGAAGACCGACCGCCGCGCCGTGACGGCCCTGGAATATGGCCTGATCGCCGGTGTGATCGTTGCCACCGTGGCCGTCGGCTTCAACGTCCTGGGCGGTGACCTGTCGAACAAGTTCAACAGCATCGCCACCGGCCTGTGATCCGGAGCGATCTGCTACAGATCGCACAGACGGCACGACGCGGTGGGCTCACGCCCCCGCGTTCGTGCTTTTTCAGCTAGACGGGATTCCTGACGGCGCGGGGTCTGCGATGGTGCAGAATTGGGTATCCTCCGTCGCGTTCGCGCTGGTCGCGGCCAGCGTCCTGATCCTTATCGCGGCGGCCCTGCATGATGTGGCCTCGCGCACCCTCCCGAACGGGATGGCCCTTGTCCTCGCCCTGGTCGGTCTTGCCGCGCGCCTGCTGGACGGCACCATCGTTGCCGGCCTGATCTGCGGGCTGGTGGTTTTCGTCGCGGCCGCGTTCTGCTGGCGCCGTGGCTGGATGGGTGGCGGCGATGTCAAGCTGCTGGGCGCGGCCGGTCTCGCCGTTCCGCCCCATCTGGTGATGTCCTTCCTTGCGGCGATGTCGATTTCCGGCGCGATCCTGGCGCTGATCTACCTGATCGGGCGATCGCTGCCCGCGCCGCCGCCGTCGCATCGCCCCAGCGCGCGCCTTGCGCGCATCGTCCGGGTGGAGCGGTGGCGCCTGCATCGCGGCGGACCCTTGCCCTATGCCTGCGCGATCGCCGCGGGTGGTGTGTTCGTTCTCCTGTGAACGGTGGAATTTCATGATCCTGCGCGTTGCCTTTTTCGCCTTGATGGCTTTGGGCCTGACCGGCTTCGGCACTGTGGCCTGGCTGTCGACGCGCCCGCCGCACGCCGAACCGACGGTCGCCGCCGCCGCGCCCGTCGTGCCGCCGCCGGTCGTGAAGAAGGCCGTGCTGGTGATGGCCAAGACCATCAATGCCGGCGGCCTGCTGAAGCCCGAGGACCTGATCGCCAAGGAGATCAACGTCGACGGCATGGGCGACGACGTGTTCGTCGACTCGCCCGACGCCCGCTCGATGGTTCTGGGCTCGATGGTGCGTCGCGGCATGGCCGCCGGCGAGCCGATCCGTGGCGATGCAGTGATGAGGCCCGGCGAGCATGGGTTTCTGGCCGCGGTGCTGTCGGCCGGCACGCGCGCCATCACCATCGGGGTCGATGCCGCGAGCGGCTCGCACGGGCTGATCTGGCCCGGAGATCGGGTCGACGTGATATTGACCCAGACGATCGGCGATGCGAACGTCCCGATGGGCAGGCGGGTTGCGGCGGAAACGGTGTTGCGCAATACACGCGTGATCGCGATCGATCAGCAGCTTGTGCAGGGCGCATCGCCCGTGGGCAACGAAACGGCGCAAAGCCGGACCGTGACCCTGGAGGTGATGCCCGAGGCGGCGGAAAGCCTCTCGGTCGCCATGCGTCTAGGCCGTCTGTCCCTGTCGCTGCGCTCGGCCACCGATCCGCAGGACGTCAGTGGGACCGCCTCTCGCCCGACCTGGGCACGGGATGTCTCGCCGGCGCTTGGTGCCGAGGCGGCTCCTGTGACGGACCAGGTGGTGCGGATTTTCCGTGGGTCCGGCGAAACCAAGGAATTCAAGTTTTGACCAGTGCGTTGATCGGACGACTTGCCCGGATCGGGACCGTGCTGGCGTCGCTCGCGGCGCCTGCCGCGTTTGCGGCACCGGCGCAGACCGCGGCCGTGTCCAGCCAGTACAGCGGCGCGCAGGTGACGCTGGAATCCGGCACCGGCCGGGTCGTGACGCTGGACACCGCGGCGGCGAACGTCTTCGTGGCCGACCCCAAGGTCGCCGAGGTGCGTCCCGCCAGCGCGACCAGCCTGTTCCTGTTCGGGGTGGGCGCCGGCCACACCACCGTCGCCGCGCTGGATGCGGCCGGCAAGGTGATCACCCAGTGGGAGATCACGGTCCAGCCATCGGGGTTCGGCGCGCGGGAAGCGCAGGCCGCGATCGGCCGCCTGGTTCCGGGCAGCCGGGTGCAGGTGCGCGCACAGGCGAAGGGCCTGCTGCTGACCGGCGCGGTTGCCAGCCCGGCCGATGCCTCGCAGGCCGTGGCCATCGCCAGGGGCTATGTCGGCGAGAACGGGGCCGTGAACAACGAATTGACGATCGAGGCACCGATCCAGGTCACGCTGCATGTCCGCATCGCCGAGATGTCGCGCCAGGTCGTGCGCAACCTGGGCATCGACTGGTCGGCCCTGGGCACGATCGGCACCATCGCCGGCACGCCGGCGCTGACGCTGAACGCCAACGGCAACCTGCTGTCCTGCGCGCTGGGCGTCGCGTCCGGCCAGGGCGTCTGCCAGGGGGCGAACTTCAACGGCATCATCGATGCGCTGGCCCGCGACAACCTGGCGCAGGTGCTGGCTGAACCGAACCTGACGGTCATGAGCGGGCAGCCCGCCAGTTTCCAGGTCGGCGGCGAGTATCCGATCCCGGTCAGCCAGCAGAACAACCAGGTCACCATCAGCTACAAGAATTTCGGCGTGATGCTGACCTTCGTGCCGACCGTGTTCAACAACGGGCGGATCAACCTGCATGTCCGCCCCGAGGTCAGCGAGCTCAGCCAGCAGAATGCGGTCAACCTGACGACTGCCGGCACCACGCTGGTCGTGCCGTCGCTGACGGTTCGCCGTGCTGAAACCACAGTGGAACTCGGCAGCGGGCAGAGTTTCGCCATTGCCGGGCTGCTGCAGCAAAGCACGGTGGATACCGGCAAGGGCCTGCCCGGCCTCGGTGATACGCCGATCCTGGGCTCGCTGTTTCGCACCAGCGGGTTCGACCGCACGGAGAAGGAACTGGTGATCGTGGTGACGCCGTACGTCGTAAGGCCGGTGAACAACCCCGCCAATCTGCGGCTGCCCACCGACGGCTATACGCCGGCGTCCGATATCGAGCGTCTGCTGCTGATGCGCCAGGTGGCCGAGAGGGTACCGCCGGTGCCCGTGCGCATCCCGGGCGATGCCGGGTTCATCGTCCAATGAGCCGCCGCATGACCCGCCCCCTCCTCGCGGTCGGCCTTGCCATCGCGGTGGCCGCGCCGCTGACCGGATGCATGGACCGCGATCCCTACCGTCGCACCGATGTCTGGCGCCCGACCGGGGCAAACGCGTCCAACATCGCCGCGCAGGTGGCCGATCCCAACGACATGATCCGCGGCCGCGGGTCGGTGCCGCGGGCGAATGCCGAACCGTCGGTGCTGGCTGTCGAGCGTATCCAGACCGATCATCCGAAGGTCCTGCGCAGCATGGGTTCGTCTGGCGGATCGTCCGGCGGCGATTCCGGGGCGGGATCGGGTGGAAGCGGCGGCAGCGGTGGCGCGGGTGCCGCCGGTGGCGGCGCATCGCCGGGGAGCTGAAACATGCCTGCTGATGGAGCACTTCCGACAGGATTGCCGGCGGCGACGACGGGAGCGCGCCACGATCGGCCGTCGCTGATCGCGTTCGTCACCGACGCCAAGTCCGAGGAGGCCATCCATGACGGCCTGGACGATGTCATGGACGAACCGGTCGATCTGCGCCGCGGCGGTGTCCGCGCCGCGATCACGGCCATGCAGAAACAGGCCACGCCCAAGGTCCTGATCATCGACGTCAGCGGCGAGGAGCAGCCGCTCAGCGCGCTGGCCGAACTGTCGAACGTCGTCGAGCCCGATGTCTGCGTGCTGGTCGTCGGCGATATCGAGCATCTGGACTTCTATCGCGAGGTCACGCGCGGCCTGGGCGCGACCGAATACCTGGCCAAGCCGCTGACCCGCGAGAAGGTCGCCCGCCATTTCGGCGCATCGGTCAACGGCCATGTGCCCGCC
>CAYZKM010000162.1:0-8867 GCA_964478525.1 uncultured Bifidobacterium sp. | reverse complement strand
GCACGTCCAGGAAGCGGCGCCAGTAGATCACCAGCACCGCCAGGATGGCGCCCAACTGGATCACCACCTCGAACACCTTGCCTGGCGGTCCGTCGAAGTTCAGCAATTCGGCGGCCAGGATCAGATGGCCGGTCGAGGAGACGGGGAGGAATTCCGTCAGGGCCTCCACGACGCCCAGGATGGCGGCTTCGAACAAATGCAGCATCGTGGACTGCTCCTGTGGTGTTGTCCGCCGGTTACGCGAGCCGGGCGCGAGTCGCAATGAAAGCGGTGACGCGACAGGGCTGTCATGACCGGAGCGGCACACCGGGGGCGGGTCAATCTGCTGTCGCGCGCGCCATGGGGGTGGTATCCAACCGTGCCCATCCCCAGCGCAAAGCCCACGCCCATGATCCTGGTCACCAACAACGAAGGCACGGCCGGCGCGCCCACCACCGCGCGGAGGCTGGCGGACGGCGCCCCCGCGCTGGATGCGATCGAGGCGGGCATCCGGCTGATCGAGGCCGATCCGTCGGTGCGCACCGTCGGGCGCGGCGGCTGGCCGAACATCCTGGGCGAGGTCGAGCTGGATGCCTGCCTGATGGATGGCGATACGCTGCGCACCGGCACGGTGGGCGCGCTGAAGGGTTTCCTGCACCCGGTCTCGGTCGCGCGGGAGATCATGCGCCGCCTGCCGCACGAATTGCTGGTGGGCGAGGGCGCGGCCCGGTTCGCCCGCGAGATCGGCGCCCCCACGGCGGACAACCTGATCGAGGATTCCCGCCGCGCCTGGCAGGCCTGGTTCGACGGCGAACTGACGGATGCGCAGAAGGCCGCCTGGCCCGATACCGCGCTGGCCGCGCTGTGCCGCCATGCGATCGATCCGGAAACCGGGCGGGATACGACGGTGTTCCTGGCGCAGGACCGGGCAGGGTCGGTCGGCGCCGGCACCAGCACGTCGGGCTGGGGCTGGAAATATCCCGGCCGCCTGGGCGACAGCCCGATCATCGGCGCCGGGTCCTATGCCGATACGCGCTATGGCGCCGCCGCCTGCACCGGGGCGGGGGAGATGACCATACGCTGCTGCACCGCGCGGTCGGTCGTGCTGTACATGAAGAAGGGTGCGAGCGTGGCCGATGCGGTGCACGAGGCGGTGGACGACATGCGCGCGCTGAAAGGCGGGCTGATCAGCCGGGTCACGATCCATGCCATCGATGCCCGCGGCAACCACCGGATCGTTGCGGTGAATGGCGCCGGCGACAATGTCTACTGGCTGTGGGAGGGGCAGGGGGAGCCGCGGCGGATGCCCGCCGAACCCGTCGTGATCACCAGCGCGCGCGCCGCGCCGACCGCCACCACGCGCTATACCGCCCGCCCGTGAGGCGGATGCGCGCCGTCGCGCTGACACTGGCCTTGGCGCTGGCCGCCTGCATGCCGGGCATGGCGGCGCGCGCGCAGCCGATGACGCCGGATGCGTTCGCGACGGCGAAGTCCACCGCCGGACAGGCGGCGATCGTGGCGGCGACGATGGGCGTGTTCACCTACGGCACCGGCAGCCTGGTCGCCGGCGGCGTGCTGACGCTGTTCAACGTGGTCAAAAGCCGCGTCCTGTACAACGTCAACGAACGGGCCTGGGACACCTACTGGACCGGGGCGGATGCGCTGCAGCCGGGCATGGAGACCACCCTGGTGCAGCGCTTCGGGCGGGCCGGCGCGCGGTACCTGACATTCAAGCCGGTGGACACCGCGCTGAAACTCGGCTCGATCTACCTGTATACCGGCTCGGCCACGACGGCCATCGTGCTGGGATCGGCGTCATCGATCGCCAGCACCGGCGTCTACTACCTGAACGATGCGGCGTGGGAGCTGTATGGCTGGATGTATCGCGCGCCCGCCGCCCCGGCTCAGCCCGGTCCCGTCAGTTCCCGATAGAGCCTGGCGTAGCGTCCGGCGATGACGGACAGGTCGAATGTCTCGCGCACCGTGGCGCGGGCCGTGACGCCGATCCGATGCCGGGCGGCGGCGTCGTTCACCAGGGCCGAGACGATCGCCTGGTATTCGGCTTCGGTGTCGAACAGGAAGCCGGTGCGGCCATGGTCGATGAACGCATCGGTCACACCTTGCAGGCGGCGCGACACGACGGGCAGGCCCCAGGCCATCGCCTCGATCAGGACGTTGCCGAACCCCTCGTCGCGGGAGGCGAAGACGAACGCGTCGGCGGCGGCATAGGCGGTGGACGGATCGGCCATGTAGCCGTGGATCACCACATCCGAAGGGTCCGCCAGCGCTGCCACGCTGCGGCGCAGCCCATCGGCATAGTCCGGCTCCAGGTCGGGGCCGACGATCAGCAGCCGGACGCGCCCGGGTAAGGCCGCCGTGATCCGGTTTTCGATCAGGAAGCGGACATCCTTGCGCACGCACAGCCCGCCGACGAACAGCAGCACGATGTCGGTCTCGGCAAAGCCCCAGCGCGCGCGCGCCTGCCGGCGCTGGTCGGGCGTGATATCGGGTGGGCAGTTCACGCCCTGCGGGATCAGCAGGCTGCGATCCGGCGGCAGCACCCGCAGGCTGTCGCAATGCAGGCGCGGGCTGATCCCGACGGCCCGGTCGATCAGGTGGCACAGGCGGCGGAGCAGGGGGCGGTAGACCGGCTTGTAGCTGTCGACGATGGCGCCAAGCCCGTCATCCAGCGTGCTGGACTGCACCACGCGACGGCCAGCCAGGCGGGCGATCAGGTGAAAGGCGAACAGCCGGTCGAGCTGCGCGTGGAAGTGCACGACGTCGTATTTCCGCACATTCGCCACCATCCACGCGGTCATGGCCGGGTAGATCTGGCGCGGGCGGCTGTCGCCGGTGCCGAAATAGACCGTCCGCGTAATGGCCGGCACGTCGACCGGATGGGCCGGGGAGCTGGTCCGCTCGACGATCACGTCCGCGCTGATGCCGTCGCGTTGCAGATGGGCGGCGAGCTTTTCGAGGTACAGCCCTTCGCCGGTGAAATCCGGCCGGAAATACCGGAAGATGTGCAAAACCCTGACGCGCGCGTCGGGCGGTGCGCCGGGGCTGTCCGGCCGGGGGATCATCGGGGGCTCTGCACGAGACAATCTGGCGACTACGGTCATCCGGGAGGAAACAGGAACACGCCGACAGTCTGACAGCTATAACGTCCCTTTGACGGTGAATGACAGCACAAAGATGCTGGCGCGGCGGAGGGGCCGAGGCCCCTCCGGCCGATCAGACGGCCTTCTTGGCCTTCATCGCGGCGATCACGTCCTTGTCATAGCCGAGTTCGCTCAGGATCTGGTCGGTATGCTCGCCCAGCTCCGGCGTGGCCGAACGGATGGTCCACGGGGTGCGCGAGAGGTCGATCGGCTGGCCGATGACCTCGATGTCGCCAAGGGTCTTGTGGTGCACCTTGCGCGCGATGCCGAGATGCCTGACCTGCGCGTCCTCGAACACCTCGTTCATGCGATAGATCGGGCCCGAGGGCACGCCCTGGGCGTTCAGCCGCTCGATCCAGTCGGCCGAGGTCCGGTGGATGGTGATCCTGCCGATCTCCTCGTTCATCGCATCGCGGTTGGCCGAGCGCAGCTTGCCGTTCAGGAAGCGCGGATCGTCGATCAACTGCGGGGCATCCAGCGCCTTGCACAGGCGGCGATAGATGTCCTCGCCCGCGGCGGCGATGTTGATGAACCCGTCGCTGGTCTGGAACACCCCGGTGGGGATGCTGGTCGGATGGTTGTTGCCGGCCTGCTCGGGCACTTCCCTGCCGATGGTCCAGCGGGCGGCCTGGAAGTCCAGCATCGAGATCTGGGCGGCCAGAAGCGAGGACTGCACCCATTGGCCCTCGCCCGATTGTTCGCGTTCCAGCAGGGCGATCAGGATGCCCATGGCGGCGAAGATGCCGGCGGTCAGGTCGGCGACGGGGATGCCGACGCGCACCGGGCCCTGGCCCGGCAGGCCGGTGATCGACATCAGCCCGCCCATGCCCTGCGCGATCTGGTCGAAGCCGGGGCGGTCGCGATAGGGACCGTCCTGCCCGAAGCCCGAGATCGAGGCGTAGACGATGCGCTTGTTGATCCTGCGCAGGCTTTCATAGTCGACGCCGAGGCGGAACTTCACGTCGGGGCGGTAGTTTTCCACCACCACGTCGGCCTGCGCGACCAGGCGCTTCATGACCTCGACGCCCTCGGGTTCCTTGAGGTTCAGGGTCAGGCTGCGCTTGTTGCGGTGCAGGTTCTGGAAATCGGGGCCGTTGCGCTCTCCGCCCAGCCCGGAATCGCCGCCGGGGGATTCGATCTTGATGACATCGGCACCCCAGTCGGCCAACTGGCGGACACAGGTCGGGCCAGCGCGGACGCGGGTCAGGTCGATGACCTTGAAGCGGGCGAGGGGGCCTGTGCTCATCGGTGGGGAACTCCTTGGATTGGGCGCATCCTGGCGGTTGTGGGGGCCGGGTCAAGGGCGGGCAGCGCGCACCGAGAACGACAGCGGCAGCCAAGGGCGTTCCGGCCAGCGGAAGCCGATGCGGTCATCGCCGGTCAGCGCGGCGAACATCCGCCAAACGATGCTGTCATGTTCCTGGAATCGGTCGATCCGAAGGCCGGCATCGATCAGCGCCGTCAGCAGATCCGCCATCGGGTGAAGAAACTGCACGGTGCTGGCGTTGACGAGACGCGCACCCGGATCGGCATAGTCCCGTGGATCGTTTTCATGCAGCGGTGCTCGGCCGAGATAGGGGGCATACCAGCCGGGCATGCCGTCTGGCGTGGCATTCGCGTCGTCGAAGACATAGGCGGCCGGATGGGCGTCGGCCAAGGCGAGATAGCCTCCCGGGCGCAGGAAATGGGCGACGACGCGCGCCCAGGCCCGCAGGTCCGGCAGCCAGCACAGCGCGCCCCAGGAAACGAAGATGCGGTCAAAGGACGCGGGTTCGGGCAGGTGCGCGCGCAGGTCGTACACATCGGCGCACAGGAAACGGGCGTTGGCGGCCAGGTCGAGCTCCCGCGCCAGGTCGCGGGCGGCGTCGATCGCGGGGGACGAGAAATCCACGCCGGTAACCAGCGCCCCGCGCTGTGCCAAAATCAGCGAGTCCCGGCCGAAATGGCATTGAAGATGCAGTATTTTATTCTCAGCCGGATTGCCAAGCACCGATCCCGCGACGGGATCGAGGTTGGCCTCGCCATTGCGGAGGGTCGCCAGGTCATAATGCAAGGGCGCACGAAGATGGATCGGCACACGCTCGTCCCAATTCGCCCGGTTCAGCCGCAGCCAGTCGGCCTCGGTCATCTGCCGCGCTCCCGCCGCTTCACTTGCTGCCAGGCGGCTTCCATCGCGTCGAGCGAGGCTTCGCCCAGGGATTGACCCTGGGCTTCAAAGGAGGCTTCCACCGCATTGAATCGGCGGGAGAATTTCTCGTTCGCATGGCGCAGGCAGGTCTCCGGGTCCAGCTTCAGCTTGCGGGCGAGGTTGGCCAGCACGAACAGCAGATCGCCGAGTTCGTCCTTCAGCCGTTCGGGGTCGGCCGTCCCCAGTTCGGCGCGCAGTTCGTGAACCTCCTCGTCCAGCTTCTCCAGCACGGCCTCGGCGTCCGGCCAGTCGAAGCCGACGCGGGACGCGCGCGCGGTCAGCTTCACCGCGCGGGTCAGCGCGGGCAGGGTGGCCGGCACCCCCGCCAACGTTCCGGTCTCCATCCGCGCGGCGCGTTCGACCGATTTCTGCGCCTCCCATGCCGCGGTCTGCGCCGCCGCATCGCGCGCCGCGCCATCACCGAACACATGAGGATGACGCCGGATCATCTTGTCGCTGATGGCTTTCGCCACATCGGCGATGGCGAAGCGGCCTTCCTCCTCGGCCATGCGGGCGTGGTAGACGACCTGGAACAGCAGATCGCCCAATTCATCCGCCAAGGCGGCAAAGTCCCGCCGCGCGATGGCGTCCGCGACCTCGTAGGCTTCCTCGATGGTATAGGGTGCGATGGTATCGAAGGTCTGCACCTGGTCCCATGGGCAGCCGGCGCCGGGGTCGCGCAAGGCGGCCATGATGTCGATCAGGCGGCGGAGTTCGGCTTCTGCGCTCATGGCGAGGCAACCCTTCATGCGATGGCCAATGCGGCGAATCCTGTCCGAATTGGCATGCCAATGCCAGCGGGGTTCCGTGCGATCCCACATCATAATGCCGCAGAAGGAATATTATGTTAAATATGGGATCCGGATCAATCGGGCTTGCCACCGGCAACCCGGCCATGGGACGGTTCCAGAATGATGACCGCGAACGCAGCCCCGGTCGATCGCTTCGTGCTCGCCGCAACCGTGGATCGCCTGATCTACGACAGTGACACGACGTTCCCCGCTGAAGACGCCCGTATGCTGCTGTCCATGCTGCCGCGCGGGCGCACCCCCTGGTTCGAACTCGGCCTGAAAGGCAAATTCTCCGGCGGATCAACCCGCGGCGTCGCCGCCGGCCTCGGCGCGGTCCAGGTCGACGCCAAGGACCGCAGCTTCGACTATTCCAGCCTGGCCCAGGCCTATACCCGCGCCGGCCAATGGAAGCTGCTGTGGTATCGCAAGGGCCGCGGACAGTTCGTTGAAATCGAACAGGTCATGGCGGATGCAACCGACGAAGGGCGCGGCGCGCTGGTGCGCTATGGCCCGGATGGCCAGCCCGCGGCCATGGACATCCGGGTCAACCGGTCGTTCAGCCTGTTCTGGTCGCCGATCGTGATCGTGATCCCGGGCTGGAAGCCCTGGAAGACGCCGGGCTGAACAAGCGCGCCCCGCGAATCCGCGACCCATGGTCAAACTGCCGCCAGATGGCCGCACGGCCAGGCCACCGACCGGAATTGCCATGTCAGAACAGACGCCCGACGTCGCCGGCTCGATCCTTCAGGTCGACCTCGCCGCCATCGTCGCCAACTGGCGACACCTGTCCGCCAGCCATCCCAGCGGCCCGGTCGCCGGCGTGGTCAAGGCCAACGCCTATGGCCTGGGCGCGCAGCAGGTCGCGCTGGCCCTGTACAACGCCGGGTGCCGCCATTTCTTCGTGGCCGTGCTGCACGAGGCCCTGGCCATCCGCACCCTGGTACCCGATGCCATGATCGGCGTGCTGAACGGCGTCATGCCCGGGTCCGGCGCCTGTTACGTCACCCACGGCCTGACCCCGGTCATCGGCTCGGTGGCCGAGCTGCGGGCCTGGCGCCAGACCGCAGGCGCCCGCGAATCGTCCATAATTCTTCATATCGACTCCGGCATGCACCGGCTCGGCTTCAGCCCCCAGGACCTGGCCACCCTGCGCGCCGAACCCGCGCTGCTGGACGGGATCGAGGTGCGGTATGTCATGTCCCACCTGGTCAGCTCCGAAGTGCCAGACGATCCGATGAACCATCAGCAATTGCAGCATTTCAAGGCGGCCGCGACCGGCTTGCCGGCGGCGATCCGCAGCTTCGCCAACTCCTCGGGCGTGTTCCTGGGCGATGACTGGGGGTCCGACCTCGCCCGCCCCGGCGCGGCGCTGTACGGCATCAACCCCACCCCCGGGCGCGCCAACCCGATGGCGCGCGTCGTGTCGCTGACGGCGCGGGTCCTGGCCATCCGCCAGGTGCCGGTGGGCGCCAGCGTCGGCTACAACGCGACCTGGCGCGCGGCGCGCCCCACCCGCATCGCCACGGCGGGAATCGGCTATGCGGACGGGATCAGCCGAGCGCTGTCCAGCCGCGGGCGGGCATTCTTTGACGGTAGGGCCATTCCCCTGGTAGGGCGCGTCTCCATGGACATGGCGACCTTCGACATCACCGACCACCCCGGCGTCGCGGTGGGATGCTGGCTTGAGATCATCGGACCGAACCAGAGCCCCGACGACCTGGCCGATCTGTGCGGCACGAACGCATACGAGATCCTGACCTCCCTCGGCCACCGCCCCGCCCGGATATACAAGCTCGCGTGACCCATCCCCTGGACCTGCTGGCCGCCATCGGGCGTGCGGTGATCAGCGCCTGCCGCGCAACCGGCAGCCTGGCGCTGTTCGCGGCCGAGGGGCTGTCCCATATCGTGCGCCCGCCCTTCTATTGGCGACTGTTCGGCCATGCCCTGGTCGAGATCGGCTATTTCAGCCTGCCCGTCGTCGCGCTGACCGCGGTCTTCACCGGCATGGTCCTGGCGTTGCAGTCCTATACCGGGTTCTCCCGCTTCTCGGCACAGGGCGCGGTCGCCAACCTGGTCGTGCTGTCGGTCACCCGCGAACTCGGCCCGGTGCTGGCGGGGCTGATGGTGGCGGGGCGGATCGGCGCGGCCATGGCCGCCGAGATGGGCACGATGCGCGTGACCGACCAGATCGACGCGCTGACGACCCTGTCCACCGACCCCATGAAATACCTGGTCGCGCCGCGGCTGCTGGCGGGCATCGTCGCCCTGCCCCTGCTGGTGGTCATCGCCGACATCCTCGGCGTTCTCGGCGGCTTCATCGTCTCCACCGTCAAGCTCGGCTTCAACGTCGGCACCTACCTGACCAACACGATCACCTTTCTGCACACCGACGACGTGGTGTCGGGCCTGGTCAAGGCGGCGGTGTTCGGGTTCCTCATCACGCTGATGGGCTGCTACCAGGGCTATCACAGCAAAGGCGGCGCACAGGGGGTCGGTGCCGCAACGACCTCGGCCGTGGTCAGCGCCTCGATCCTGATCCTTGCCTTCGACTACCTGCTGACCGAGATGTTCTTCGCGCGGTAGCGCATGATCACGCTGAGCGGAACCGTGGCAGCGGGTGGATCATGCGATCAAACAACAGGCTAGCGCGCGCTGACCGGTTACGGTCAGCCGGAAAGCGCGCTAGGTCCAGGTTATACCAGCGGCCCAAACCGCTGACTCACGCGGGCGCCTAGGAATCGGCGTGAA